>NZ_JBNCAT010000022.1:0-49552 GCF_049808495.1 Acinetobacter sp. G11 | reverse complement strand
TTGCTCAAATAAACTTCGAGTAATTTCTACCATCAATCAATGAAAATAATTTCGATCGATCAACCAGTAAAAATCCACACAAGTTGTTCTTCATAATCTCTTAATGATCTTTCTAACACCTCGTCAGTGCCAGAAGCTGGATTCAATAAACTTAACAACTCAACGCTTCGCGTTTTGTTCGTTTCCGTCTATCTCGTCGGTATGGGGTGCATTCTAGAGGATTTCAGAATCATTGCAACCCCCAATTCACTATATTTTTCACGTATGTATCTTTTTTCTACGAATTTTATTAAAAAATCACTTTTTTATCTAAATTTTGAGCATTTTTATCAAATAAATACCGTATTCATTGCTTTTCAAATATAAATAGCTGGATTTTTTAAGACCTGATAGCTATCAAAAAATCATAAAAAATACATAAGAGCTAAAAAATGAATCTCGATCTGCAAAATTTTTCTAAATTCTCTAAACAAGCTGAGCAATATTTCCTACTTTTCTATCAGACTTATAGATTGCACACCCGATTTGACGTCTACTGAATATTTTTATATTTACTTTCCTTATCCATCTAAACTTTTTAGTTAGAAAGTATCGAGCTATTTCGTGATAGCTTTATATCTCTCACAAATAAACTCGATATTTACAGCATACCTGACAAGAATTTAAACACTCATTAAGCCGCATGTTCCTGAGAGTTACACCCCACCCAGTGCCGCATTACTTCCATAATCACTTCTTTCTTGCCACTATAGTCTTCAGCAGCAAATAATAATTTAGCCCGACGTGGTAATCGTTCTTTGACCAAAGAAAACAGAAGATAGTGTGATGCGAGATCTAATTGCTGAAACAAGGCTTGTGCTTGGGCAAAGGATTGTTGTTTCTGTTCAGGCGAATCGTATTCGAACAGGAAACGTAAAATGAAATCAATTTCCTGGTCAAAAATATTTTGAGTCTGGTAATGGTACATAAATAATACTTATCCTCTTTTTATAACTTTTATAGATCTTCTTTGAGACCTCATATCATGAGCATGCTGATAAGGTGATTCAATTTCAGCACTTACACTGCAGTCTAACCTGTATTTTAAATAAATGAAAAATGTAGCAATTGAATCAAAGTCAAAGGAAATAACGAAAATTTGGAAATAAAAAAGGAAGAGATCTCTCCCAAAATCTCTTCCTTGGAGTTGAATCTTTATTCGATCCATCGTGTCATTATTATAGTTATCTACAAAAATTTAAAAAAAGTCTCCTGGGGAAGAGACTTAAAAATTGCGGAGCTTTTCTTATAGAGTTACCCTCTAGATATGTTTTCTACACAATGTCTAGATGGATAAATCTTAAACATAAAATATGACAAAATCAAGACAATTGGAAAAATTTAAGTATTGTTTTTATAAGCTTTTTTTTGAATTTATATATTTATAGAATTCATATATAACTAAAAAAATAAAAGCAGACCGAAGCCTGCTTTTATTTCAACAACTTAGAATAGTACTTAGTCTACAAAAGTCACTTTTGCAATTGCTTTTTTGCTGGCTTGAACGATCAAAGTCACGTTCTCTTTCACAGAAAAATTAGCATCAACCACATTCCAGTCTACTTTAACGGCACCACGACCAATCGCATCTTTGGCTTGAGCCGCATTTTTGGTTAAACCCGCAGCACGTAAAATAGAGGTAATAAAGATTTCACCGCCAAATTCCCCACGTGAAATGGTCACTTCAGGTGTTCCTTCAGGCAATTCACCTTCAGTAATCAGGTTACCCGCACCTTTATGTGCAGTTGCCGCAGCTTCTGCACCGTGGAAACGCTCCACCAGTTCAAGCGCGAGAATCTTTTTCACTTCTTGCGGATTACGGCCTTCAGCCACTTCTTTTAACAGCTGCTGGATTTCTTCAATCGACTTGAAGCTTAACAGATCAAAATAACGCTCGATCAGGGAGTCTGGCATTGAAAGGACTTTTTGGTACATCGCACCCGGTGCATCAAACACGGCAATGTAGTTACCTAAAGATTTAGACATTTTATTCACGCCATCTAAACCTTCAAGAATCGGTACCGTAATACAGACTTGTGCTTCCTGGTCATAACGACCTTGCAAAGTACGCCCCATCAACAGGTTAAAGGTCTGGTCTGTACCCCCCAGCTCTACGTCAGCATGTAGTGCGACCGAGTCATAACCTTGCACCAATGGATATAAAAATTCATGGATCGCAATCGGTTGGTGGCTGTTGTAGCGTTTGGTAAAGTCATCACGCTCCAGCATACGCGCTACAGTCTGTTGTGAAGCTAGCTGGATTAAATCAGCTGCAGTTTTTTGAGCAAACCATTCAGAGTTGAATACCACCTTGGTTTTAGCCGGATCAAGAATTTTAAATACTTGTTCTTGATAAGTTTTTGCATTTTCCAGCACTTTTTCACGGGATAATGGCGGACGAGTCGCGCTTTTACCTGTGGGATCGCCAATCATGGCGGTGTAGTCGCCAATCAGGAAATAAACTTCATGCCCCAAATCCTGGAACACTTTCAATTTGTTAATCAGAACCGTATGACCCAAGTGCAAGTCAGGTGCAGTTGGGTCAAAACCCGCTTTAATTTTAAGCGGACGATTTTCTTTTAATTTCTTCAGAAGATCTTCCTCGGAAATAATTTCATGCGTGCCTCGTTGAATGAGGGCAAGTTGTTCTTCAGCCGGCAGGAAATTTGACATCACAAAACCCAAACACATCAGTTATTCAATTTGTGCGATATACTAACACTTTTTCAGCACATTGCAGGCTTAAGAATAATCATGACAGCGATCTATATTGGGGTAATGACCGGCACAAGCATGGATGGTGTCGATATTGTTGCTGCTTCTTTTGATCCCTTACAGCTTCATGCGACCCTCACTTTGCCCTTTGATCCCGATCTTCGTGACGAACTGATGGCACTCACCCTACCGGGCGACAATGAAATTGACCGTATGGGCAAAGCTGACGTTGCTTTAGCCACCATGATTGGTCAGGGCATTAATACGCTCATTGAAAAAAACAACTTAGATCGTAGCCAAATTAAAGCCATCGGTTCGCATGGACAAACCATCCGCCACCGCCCTGAACACGGTTTTACCCTGCAAATTGGTGATCCCAACATCATTACTGAAATAACACAAATTCCAGTCATTTCAGATTTTCGTCGTCGCGATATGGCGGCTGGCGGTCAAGGTGCTCCGCTGGTTCCTGCATTTCATCAAGCCTTGTTCCAACATGACAGTATTCATCGTGTGATTCTGAATTTAGGCGGGATTGCCAATGTCAGCATGCTGCCTGCCGGCAAACCCGAAGCCGTTTTTGGTTTTGACACCGGCCCTGCCAACATTCTCATGGATGCCTGGTGTCACCGCTATACCGGTCAGCCCTATGATGAAAATGGCAACTGGGCAGCATACGGACAACCGATTCGCAGCCTGCTGGACCGCTTGCAGGCGCATGAATTTTTCTCCAAAGAACCCCCGAAAAGTACCGGCCGTGAAGACTTCAATCTGGAATGGCTGGATGAACAGATTCTCGACTGGCGTAATGACCTAGAATATGACGAGCTAGAAGATACCCCTGAAAATGTTCAGGCGACCTTAATGAAACTCACTACCCGTGCCATTAAAAAAGCCATTTACCGTTCTGACATGGATACCGGTGAAGTCTATGTCTGCGGTGGCGGAGCCTATAACTCGAACCTGCTTGAGCAATTGCGCTGGCGTTTACGCAAACACGAATGGACAGTACAAACCACTGCCGATTTAGGACTGAACCCAACCTGGGTGGAAGCCACTGCTTTTGCTTGGCTGGCGATGCGTTTTGTGAATCAGCAAAGCGGGAATCTGCCTGCAGTTACGGGTGCAGCGGGCTATCGTATTTTAGGCAGTATTACCGCAGTCTAAACATTTTTTGTTTCAAAGCTTCAGCATAGAAAAGGTCTGCATCAAGCAGACCTTTTTTATCTCTATACGTTTATTGCTTCTATACTTTACAGGATCAGTTACCTCATCAGATTTTTGGCATTTTCCTGACGAAAAGCATTCAGAATCTGTTGTCCAGCCCGTCCGGTTGGACTAAGACCCAAACGAATCTGCTCCTGACGGATCGCTTGACGGGTTTTATCCCCAATCAGGCCATCTACGCTGCCAATGTCATAACCGCGATTGATCAGGAACTGCTGAATTTCACGACGTTCTGCACGTGAGGTTCCTGCATCATCGGTAGGCCAAGCTTTACTAAAACCGCCCTGACCTTGTAAACGGTCTGACAAATGTGCAATCGCCAAGGCATAACTTTCCGCCGCGTTATAACTATATATAGCATCAAAGTTCTTGAAGACTAAAAATACCGGCCCATTTGCACCTGCAGGTGCCATAAGGCCCGCAGCAGATGACTCGCTTAAATTACCCTGAATGAGTGCTGTACCATCAGCACGCACCACACCACGACTCACCCAGCTGCTTAAAGCCTTTTTATTGCGACGGCTTTCCCCGGTAATGGACATGCCTTCAGGGATTTTAACTTCAAAACCCCAAGGTTGCCCGGTTTGCCAGCCACGCTTTTTCAGAAAATTTGCAGTTGAAGCCAGAGCATCTGAGGTACTGGACACCAGATCACGACGACCATCACCATCAAAATCCACCGCCAGCTCTTCATAGGTGGAAGGCATAAACTGGGTATGGCCAAATGCTCCCGCCCATGAGCCTTTCATTTGCTGCTCGCTTAAGTCACCGCGTTGTAAAATTCGCATGGTGCTAAAGAATTCGCCACGAAAAAAACCTTGCCGACGCCCTTCACAACTTAAAGTACCCAAAGCCTGCAATAAAGGATAACTTCCAGAAATATCGCCAAAGTTACTTTCCACCCCCCAAACAGCGACCACTGTTTCAGCCGGCACTCCATAAGTGGCTGCAACACGATTCAACACATCACGGTGCTGGGCTAATTTTTGACGCCCGAGTTGCACTCGCTCTTCATCCACCAGACCGGATAAATAGTCCCAAATCGGAGTCGAAAATTCAGGCTGATAATTCAATTTATCAATCACGGAATAATCGGGGGTTAAATTTTGCGTATAGCGATCATAGGTAGAACCACTTACACCCGAGTTCATAGCCTGAGTACGTAAATTAGCAATACATTGCTGAAAATTATTTCGCGGAGTCAAAATTTGATTTGAAGGTGTCGTGGAAGTGACTGTGACAGGTTGACCATTAATAATCAGCTCAGCATTGGCTTGAGTCATGGCAAGGAAAACTGAACCTAAAACGAAAGCTAAGCGCTGCATAGTATCCTTTACGATCTTTGAATTTAAATTATGCTTTTACCATACCACCATCAGCACATCGTTTCTGAATCAAATCGTAAATTTAAATTCATTTTCTTCATTTTAAATTCATATTTCACTTTTGAATTTAAAAATTTTATCCACAGGCTTTATTTTTAGATTTTTTAAATTCAAAACACAGGCAAATATGAATTTAAATTTATTATTTTAAATTTAAAGCAAAATTTTAAATTCAAATAGCTTGTGGATAAGTTAATTCCACTATTTTTATAGTTTTAGAAAGCGAATACTTTAAATTCAAAATCCTATTTTTTAAATTTAAAAGTTTAAATTCATTTCTCCTTAAACCATTTGAATTCATATTTTTTAAATTCAAATGCACGAGTTTAAATTTAAATTCATATTTTTGAATTTATTTTTATCTTTTGAATTTAAAAATTCCTGCATCGTTTTACAACAATAAAACTGAAATACAGAGCCATTCTATTTGTTTGTTTTTTATTTAGTCTATTTATAAATCATTGTACAAATAACATACAATTATTTTTTCCTTGTTCCGATAAATGGCATCTTCCTCGAAAAGAGGCGCAATCATGCCCGAACTGCAGGCATAAAAAAAGCGATCATTGGCATGACCGCTTTTTTATCATTCAAACTTGGGTTTAAATGCTCATATCTTCGCTAAGTGCCAGTGGATTTGGCAAAATTTTCGCCAATGCGCGGCATAATGCAGTCAGATCAGCACGGTCATTTGGCATCAGGGTGATATGGCCAATCTTACGGCCTTCACGCTCAGTCTTGTTGTAAAGGTGCAAATGAGCACCATTTAAAGCCAAGACATCTTCAGACTTAGGATGTTGACCAATAATATTGATCATTACCGTTGGGCGAACCACTTCAGTTGAACCCAATGGCAAGCCAGCCACCGCACGAATGTGGTTTTCAAACTGCGAGCAAACAGCACCTTCAATTGACCAGTGACCCGAGTTATGCACGCGTGGTGCCATCTCGTTGGCATACAAGCCTTTGTCAGTGACAAACAGCTCTAGCGTCAATACACCGACATAATTCAAATGATTGAGCAGGCGAGTGATGTAGTCTTGTGCAACCGGCTGTAAATCGGCACTGTTGGGTGCCGGAACAATCGAATGCGACAAAATGCCGTTGTGATGATGATTTTCAGCCAATGGCCAGGTTTTCACATCACCATTTTGGCCACGCACTGCAATAATTGAAACTTCACGTGAGAAAGTCACAAAACTTTCTGCAATGAGTTCACCGGCAGGACCAAGTTCTGCCCAAGCCTGATCAATCTGATCGGCTGAACGAAGAACAAACTGGCCTTTACCGTCATAACCACCACGTGAGGTTTTCAAAACGATGGGTAAACCAAGTTCTGCCACAGCAGCCTGCAAGCTCTCAAGTGAAGTAACCGCTTTATAAGGCGCTACCGGAATCTCCAGCTCATCAAACAAGGCTTTTTCAGACAGACGATGCTGTGCAATTGCCAGAGCCTGACGTGGCGGATGCAATTGTTTTTGCTGGGTTAAAACATCCACATCTTCCAGTGGGGTATTTTCAAATTCCAGGCTGAACACATCTGCACTTTGAATGAAATCTTGCAGACCATTTTCAGCTTGGCTTGAGATGACCTGGCCCAAAGCTGCAGAAGGGCAATCTGTATTGGCTTCAAAGAAGGTACATTGAATGTTCAGCGGTAGAGCCGCTTGTGCCATCATACGGCCGAGTTGACCACCACCAAAAATACCGATGGTTTTATCCATAACGTGTGTCCCGTTTTAAGCTTGGCTTTAGTTTTGACCAGGAATATTTTTGCTTGCCACTTTTTCAGTTTGCGCAGCGCGGAATTCAGCAACATTTTTGGCAATGTCAGGACGTGTCAGACCTAAAATCTGTGCTGCCATAATGGCGGCATTGGTTGCACCGGCAGGACCAATTGCCAAGGTACCCACTGCAATACCGGCTGGCATTTGCACGATCGAAAGCAATGAATCTACACCGTTGAGGATTGAAGATTTCACCGGTACACCCAGAACAGGTAAATCGGTTTTTGCCGCACACATGCCTGGAAGATGCGCTGCACCGCCAGCACCGGCAATAATTACCTGAATGCCACGCTCACGCGCTGTTTCCGCATATTCAAATAAACGGTCTGGAGTACGGTGTGCAGAAACAACTTCCGCTTCAAATGGGACGCCAAGCTGTTTCAGCATATTGGCAGTGTGTTCCAGAGTTGCCCAGTCAGATTGGGAACCCATGATAATTCCAACGAGAGGTTGAGTGTCTGCAGCAGCCGCATTCATTGCAAATGTTCCATAAACGAATGTAAGGAAGGATAAATCTCGACAAGAGCCAAGTTTTAAATGAATCACAAGCCCGATATTATAGACTGATTTTTCATCTCACCAAAATTTAACAGCACAAGCAGGCGGATATTTTCATTTTTTTTATAGAAATCGCTGAAAATAGGGCAGTGGCCAATTTACTGGCTACGGAATACAAAATAAATACAGCCCACCAAACAGAGACCTGCCCACACATAATCCAGTTTAAAAGGCTGTTTAAACAGAAAAATCATAAAAGGCACAAACACCAGCAAGGTCACCACTTCCTGGGTAATCTTCATTTGTCCCACGGCCCAGCCTTGTTGGGCAAGCAGGCGAGTGGCCGGAATCATAAAGCTATATTCAAGCAGGGCAATCACCCAGCCAAATAAAATTGCTTGCCAGATTGGCGCCCCATGTAAAAATTTAAGATGACCATACCAGGCCAAAGTCATAAAGCAGTTGGAAATAATTAAAAGCAGCAGGGCAAAGTACATAGTCAGTTCATCTGGAATAACTGCAAATATTTTACGTTTTTACCATAAAAAAGCATGTGATTTCCTGACTGATTTTAGCTCGGAGAAATCCCGATCCCAAAGCCTCCTAAACTACTGGATGTAATGCCGGGAATAGATACAAGAAAGACTATCTTTTCCGCAAAACCCTTGATATCGTTGCTTTCAAATTGAATAAATCATGACAACACCACCAACAACAACGTGATGTGTCTAAAAAGCAGTGGAGTTAAAACGCATGCATCTGCATATTTTGGGTATTTGTGGCACCTTTATGGGCTCGCTGGCACTCTTGGCGCGTGATTTGGGACATAAGGTGACGGGTTCAGATGCAAACGTCTATCCACCCATGTCGACCCAACTGGAAAATGCAGGCATCAGCTTGATGCAGGGTTATGACCGCAGTCATTTGCAGCCGCATCCGGATCTGGTCATTGTCGGTAATGCCATGAAGCGTGGCATTGATGCTGTGGAATATATGTTAAATGAGGGTTTACCGTATATTTCAGGTCCGCAATTTTTGGCCGATCATGTTTTGCAAGGCAAACATGTGCTGGGTGTTGCAGGAACCCATGGTAAAACCACAACGACGACCATGCTGGCTTGGGTACTGGATCAGGCCGGTTTAAACCCGGGTTTCCTGATTGGTGGCGTGCCCCTAGGTTTTAGTGAAAGCGCACGCTTAGGTGGCGGTAAATACTTCTGTGTAGAAGCCGATGAATATGATTCTGCCTTCTTCGACAAGCGTTCCAAGTTTGTGCATTACCATCCTAAAACCGCAATTTTAAATAACCTTGAATTTGACCATGCCGATATCTTTGATGATCTGGCCGCCATTCAAAAACAGTTCCATCACCTGGTGCGGACCATTCCCAGCGAAGGCCGCATTATTGCCCCAATCACTGAAAGCAATATTGATGAAGTTCTGGAAATGGGCTGCTGGACCCCTGTGGTTCGCACTTCGTTGGATGCCAATGACAAAGCCTCACTTTCTGCCGAACAACTGTCCGCAGATGGCTCGCACTTTAAGGTACTGGAAAATGGTGTGGTCAAAGGCATCGTTCAGTGGAATATGACCGGACAGCACAGTGTGGCCAATGCCCTGGCGACCATTGCAGCAGCTGAACACGTGGGTGTTGCCATTGAAACTGCATGTGAAGCACTTTCAAACTTTGGCGGGGTAAAACGCCGTATGGAATTGCTGGATACGGTAAAAGGCATTGAGGTGTATGACGACTTTGCCCATCATCCGACCGCGATTGAAACTACGCTGGACGGCGCACGCAAACGCCTGGGTGAACGTAAACTTTGGGCCATTATTGAACCACGTTCCAATACCATGCGTATGGGTAGCCATAAAGAGGGCCTGGCACACTCGGCACGTTTGGCCGATGAAGTGATCTGGTATCAACCGGAAGGGCTGGACTGGGATCTACAGCCCGTAATTGACGCTGCACCGAACAAAGCCGTGGTGGCACGTTCGCTGGATGACATTATTCAAACGGTGACCACAGAAGCAGGCGAGGGCGACGCTGTAGTGATTATGTCAAATGGCGGTTTTGGCGGCTTACACCAGAAACTGATTAGTGCGTTAAAAGCGTAGAGGTTGCACTTCAACTGCTCATCCAAGAATATTAAAAGGCTCACGTCCTGTGGGCTTTTTATTTAAAAATAATTTTGATAGCCCCGTTTAGTCAGACCGGTTCTGGGTTGAACCTCATGCCGGGCTTCTTCCATTTTAAGCAATAAACGAAGAAACTTGCTCATTTCCTCAGCATGCAACTGGTGCGGCTGGAATTTCTCCAAGCCTATTGCTTTGAATAATCTGCTGATCTTGCCATGCTGGTTAACATATTTCATCGACCATTTTTTAAAATGAATCTGCTCAATCCTATGGTCAGGAAAACGCTGAATCTGATGATGGCGAGCATCCTGACTGATCTTTGAAAATAAGCCTTCCAGCTGCTGTTTTTCACCTTCAAGACATTGAAAATAAATGCCTTCAGCATAATAAAGCACGCCATAAATATCATGTGCCTGATTAAAAGATCGTGCCGTCGCTAAAATGTCACTTAAATCCTGTAATAGATCATTGCCGGATTCAACACGACTACTGGCATAACATAATTGAATCAGCATAAAAATTCCTATTTTGACTTATACAACTTTGTAATCGTCCGTTTTTCTTTCACGGCTCAATATCCTAAGCCCCTACCATAATTGATTGTTTTTTAATCAAATGTAATTTTATTCTTACATGCTCATTTGATCAGGACGGCTTAATTTTTCAATGAGATGCTATTAACTTAAAGTTAAACAAATAAAAAATAAACAATTTTCTAAAATCAGGAGATAAGCATGTTAAAAAAGTTTTTATCATGACTGGATTATTGTGCCTTTACTTAAGCTTTATTATTGTGTTACACCGCTTCGGTGTGGAAGAAATGCTGAATATCGCAATTTCATCTTGCCTGTTGGGAATCTCGCTTAAATTCTGGGTACAGCAGCATTTTTATTTAATGGTGAGTCTGGTTATTTTAGCATTGCCTTTTCTGTGGCTCGAACAGTATAAAATGCTTGAAATGATGCTGATGACCGCCTTGCTGGGCGTCACCCTGACCCACCTGGTCCAGTCCCGTAAAAAATACCTGTTAAAATCCAAACCCTATAAATCTGTTTTAAGAGATTGATCAGGCAGATAGAACAGGCAAAATCTGTCTAATCTGTCCTGACATTTTATGAGAGCCGATCAAGCTAAACATATTGCTGTAAGCCCACAATTTCAGGCTTTGTTGAAATCACATCATTCTGTAAGCAAAGCTGTCTGAGTAATGACTTTGTCAACTACTATTGCTAGCTTAGATATACAAACTCTGCGTATTCATGCTCAATACTTCAACGTCCTATAAATACGGCAGGGCATCTGATTAACTTCTTTCTTCCTATCATCATTCAGTGTTCCTCTAATTAAATATTCTGCTTTAATTTTTTTAAAGAGGAGATTAATTTGATAGTGTGAAAGAGATGAAATAACAAAGGAATAAGCTGATGACAACAATGAAAGCAATGGTCTATTACGGCGAAAATGATATCCGCTTTGAAGAGCGCCCGATTCCCCAAATTATTAATCCCGATGATGCGGTGATCCGAGTCACCAAAACCACCATTTGCGGTACCGATTTAGGCATCTGGAAAGGTAAAAACCCTGAAATACAGGAACATGCCAAAACCCTAACCGGACAGTTTAATGGCCGTATTTTAGGTCATGAAGGTATCGGTATTGTTGAAGAAGTCGGTTCCGCAGTCAAAAAATTCAAGAAAGGCGATCGGGTCATTATCTCCTGTATTAGCCACTGCGGTATCTGTGAGAACTGCCAAAAGCAACTGTATTCCCACTGCCAGAATGGCGGAGGCTGGATTATGGGCTACATGATCGATGGTGCCCATGCGGAATATGTACGGACCCCTTTTGCCGACACTTCGCTTTACCTTTTACCTGAAGGCTTAAATGAAGATGTCGCGGTGTTTTTATCCGATGTACTGCCAACTTCACATGAAATTGGCGTGCGATATGGCAATGTAAAACCCGGTGATAGTATTGCCATTATCGGCACAGGACCAATCGGGATGGGTTGCGTGCTGACCTCACAATTCTATTCGCCTTCTGTCATTATTGCAGTCGATACAGATGATCACCGTTTGGCACTGGCCAAGGAATTGGGTGCAACCCATACCATCAATTCAGCTCAAGAAGATGCCATTCAGCGCATTTTGGACATTACCGAGGGCAGGGCGTAGATTGCGCGATTGAAGCCGTAGGTGCAGAACCCACCTGGAATATTTGTCAAAATGTGGTGAAAGAAGGCGGGCATCTGGCCAATGTCGGGGTCCATGGCAAGTCGGTCAATTTTGAAATCAACAAGTTGTGGATTAAAAACCTGACCATCACCACAGGTCTGGTGAATGCCAATACTACAGACATGCTCCTTAAAACCTGCTGTTCCGGAAAATTGCCGATGGAAAAACTGGCATCGCATCATTTTAAATTTGCTGAATTTGAGAAAGCTTATGATGTGTTTAAACATGCCGCAGACCAGAAGGCCATGAAAGTTATTATTGATCTGGATCAGTAGGTTCAAAACATAAAAAAGCCCAAAAAATTGGGCTTTTTAAATCACTTTTTAAACTTAGGCGACAACGTCTGCCAAACTCTGATCACGTTTAAACATCACATCGACATAAGAACAGGTGGGCACAATTTTCAATCGTTTTTGACGGGCAAATTCAACTAAAACATCTAGCAATTTTCGTGCTACGCCTTGGCCACGCAAACAATCATCCACCCAAGTATGGTTGGCGATAATTTTATGCTCACCAGTCCAGATATAAGTGATTTCCGCAATTCGTTGACCTGCATCATTCAAAGTAAAAAATTCACCTTGTTGGCCATTATCGTGGTGTTGAAACTGCATCGCTAGTCCTCACTTTTTATTTGACTGAAACCAGAATACGTTAAAAGTAGATTATTTTAAAACATTGTGAATAGATAAAATTTGCACAATTCACATAAATATGCGATTCTTCAGCCACATTTGGATGAAATCCAAAACAAAATTAAGTTGAACAAGGGGAGTAGCCTCCTCCAGACCTGATCTTTTAATCTTACTCAAAGATCAGGTGTCAGAATATCGTCATTACACTTTGCAAAAAGTCGGTATCTGAGCATCTGAATTTACAAAATATAGATATTCAGATGTAGGCAAGACCTTGATCATGTTGACAGAGATTTTTAAATCATCTGGCAACAGGTCAAGGTTTTTTTATGGCCAGTTGTCAGATGTGGAGATTTTTATGGAATCCATTGGCAACCCTGGATTGTACCTGGCCTTTTTTTTGATGATAGCAGTCATGCTGATTGTCGACTTTATTGGTTTTAAACACACCGAAGACCAGCCCGTTAAAGTGAAGGTAGCCGCCTATTGGAGTGTGGCCTGGGTTACTGCTTCAGTCCTGTTTGCAGGCGGTTTATGGCTGTATTTGCAGCAAACTGCAAGTGTGGCCTTAGCCAATCAAAAAACCATGGAGTTTTTTGCGGGTTATCTGTTAGAGAAATCGCTGGCGATTGATAATGTATTCGTCTGGTTAATGATTTTTGCAGCCTTTGCCATCCCTCCTGCCTTACAGCGTAAAGTGCTGCTTTATGGCGTACTCGGCGCGATTGTTTTACGTACCATCTTTATCTTTATTGGCGCGTGGTTCGTGCAAGAATTCTCCTGGATTCTCTACATTTTCGGTGCCTTTTTGGTCTATACCGGCTTTAAATTCCTGAAAGGCCATGAAGATAATCCGGATATTGAAAACATTGCCCTACTCAAGTGGTTACGTAAACATATGCGTATTACGCCACATCTGGACGGGCATAACTTTTTCGTGCGTCAAAACGGCGTGTTATGGGCCACCCCCTTATTTTTAGTGCTGGTTTTGGTTGAAGGTTCCGATGTCATTTTCGCAGTCGATTCTATTCCGGCAATTTTTGCAGTCACCACCGATCCCTTTATTGTGTTAACCGCTAACCTGATGGCGATTTTAGGCTTACGTGCCATGTTCTTCTTAATGGCCGGGGCGGCCTCTAAAATGCATTACCTGCCTTATGGCCTAGGGGTTATTTTACTGTTTATCGGTTTTAAAATGCTGATGCTGGATGTGTTCCACATGCCAATCTGGATATCGCTCAGCTTTATTGTGATTGTCCTGTCCATTACCGCATGGCTGTCGATTCGCTACAACAAGCAGCAACAGCAACTTTAATTTTCATTCAAATGACCGAGCCTTTCATCGCTGCGATGGAGGGCTTTTTTATTGCCCATCTTTCAAGCGACGGGATAGTTATCCATACAGTTTTTCATCCTTGAGCATGCCGCTCCATGCATCGCACAGGGGAGAGCATGAAACCCATCCGATCGGGTTTAAGGGCAAAATTTCAGGTACAATCAATCGAAAAAATTCAAAATTGCAGGTTTTCAATGTCTTCTGTAGTTGCAACGACGGCGGTTCGCGGTCGCTTCCTAGATATTCAGAATACGGTTGCCCAAGCGCGTGATATTCACGACCAAGTGCGATATGTAGAAGATGGTTTACTGATTGCCGAAAATGGCAAAATTCGCTGGTTTGGCGACTGGCAAAGCGGCCAGCAGCATGTTCCGGCTGATGTTGAAGTGCATCATTATCCCGACAAGCTGATTGTGCCAGGTTTTATTGATACCCATATCCATTTCCCGCAAACCGAGATGGTCGGGGCCTATGGGGAACAGCTGCTCGAATGGCTGAATACCTATACTTTTCCGACGGAATTGCAGTTTAAAGACAAAGCTTATGCCGACAAAATTGCGCAGTTTTTTGTCCAGGAATTATTAAAAAACGGCACCACCACAGCTTTGGTTTTTTGTACAGTACATGCGGAATCGGTCGATGCCTTATTTGCAGCCGCAGAACAGTATCAAATGCGTTTAATTGCCGGCAAAGTGATGATGGACCGTCATGCACCAGAAGATTTGTGTGACACGCCAGAGACCGCTTATCAGGACTCTAAGGCATTGATTGAAAAATGGCATGCTAAAGGCCGCAACCTGTATGCCATTACCCCACGTTTTGCACCGACCTCGACGCCAGAACAACTGGCCAAAGCAGGGCAGCTAAAAGGGGAGTATCCCGATGTGTATGTGCATACCCATTTAAGTGAAAACAAGAATGAAATCGCCTGGGTCAAAGATTTATTTCCAGAGCAAAAAGGCTATCTGGATGTCTATCACCATTATGGTTTAACCGGGCAGCGTTCGATATTTGCCCACTGCGTACATTTGGAGGATGCCGAGTGGGACTGTATGCATGACACCGACTCGGCCATTGCCTTTTGTCCGACCTCAAATCTATTTTTGGGGAGTGGTTTATTTCCCTTGAAAAAAACCTGGGAAAAACAGGTCAAAGTCGGTTTGGGCACAGACATTGGCGCAGGCACGTCCTTCAGCCAACTGCAAAGCTTGAATGAAGCCTATAAAGTACAGCAGCTTCAGGGCGATAAACTCTCGGCATTCGAGTCTCTGTATCACGCGACCTTGGGCGGCGCCAAAGCCTTGGATCTGGAGGATAAACTGGGTAACTTTAACCTGGGCAAAGAAGCCGATTTTATTGTGCTGGATTTAAAAGCCACTGCACTGCAGGCACTGCGTCAGGAACATGCTAAAAGCATTGAAGATGCTTTGTTTGCCCTGATGACCATGGGCGATGACCGTAATATTCATGCCACCTATATTTATGGAGCAGCAGCCTATGTCAAAAAGTGAAGTGAGGAAAAAATCCGCTAAAAAGATCATTGTGTGGAGTGGAATTGCCCTGGTGTGTGCATTTTTACTGAAACGTGATACGGTGCAGCACAAGGCCTGATGAGATTTACAAGCGCAAAAAAGATGCATCTCTTAAACAGATGTATTAAAATTAAAACAACTTTAGAGGTGTTGCTGGTCAACACCTTTTTTATTTTTTGATTTGCTTTTAGGTATCTCCCCATGACCGTTCATATGAGTGTGATGATCTCAACTGAAGAAATTCAAGCCAAAGTCAAAGAGCTTGGTGCAAAAATTGATGCTCACTATGCCAATAGTGACAAAGAATTGGTGCTGATTGGCTTGCTTCGCGGTTCTGTCATTTTTATGGCGGATTTATGTCGCGCAATCAGCAAGCCACATGAACTCGATTTTATGACCGTATCCAGTTACGGTGGCGGTACGGTTTCAAGCCGTGATGTCAAAATTCTAAAAGATTTAGACGGCGAAATTCGCGGTAAAGATGTGCTGATTGTGGAAGATATTATCGACTCTGGTAATACCCTGAGCAAAGTTCTGGAAATCCTGAGCACTCGCGGTCCCAACTCTATTGAACTGTGTACGCTTATCAGCAAACCTTCACGCCGTGAAATTGAACTTGAAGTGAAATTCCTGGGCTTTGAAGTGGAAGATAAATTTATTGTCGGTTATGGCCTGGACTATGATCAAAAATATCGCCATATTCCATTTATTGGTGAAATTGGTTTATAAGACTAAGCAAAGATACTTAAAGTGGCCGAAGGCCACTTTTTTATGCTTTAAATTGCACGCGGCACAAAAAAACAACAGTTATTAGCAGGATTCATCTGTTTCGTATTTGATAAATGATTAATTATAAAAATGAAAGCGAATTGAAAGTAAATAAATGATAACAAAAGGAGAAGACTGATGTGGTCACTTATCGTTGCTATCGTGGTCGGTTTTATTGCAGGTTTAATTGCACGCGCTATTCATCCGGGTGATGATAAGGCAGGATTCTTCATTACTGCCTTGCTCGGTATTGCAGGTTCATTATTGGCTACTTATGGTGGACGCTTGCTCGGGCTGTATGGTGAAAACTCTGCAGCAGGTTTTATTGCTTCGGTGATCGGGGCCATCATTATTCTGTTTCTTTATAATCTGGTGACCAAGAATTCCAGGGGTTAAATATCCTGTCGAATTATGCAGTCAGCCATAAAAAAAGCACCGTACACGGTAATGCCAGTCAGTTAAGAAATTGACTGACATTTTCTTTTTTAAATTCATGACTGTATTTAATATATGGGAAAAGTCATCCGCAACTGTTTGAGGCCGGACTATATTAAAAAACGATTGTTTCTGCGACAAATTTGTTAGTTGATAGTGGCTGACGAGTTTTGCGGTGAGGAGCATTGCTCCGCAAGATGCCTTTGGTCTTACGAAGCAGTGCTTCTCAGGGCAAAACCAAAGTAACAAATGAGCTGCAAGGAATTGATTTAAAACGGTAAGACTCCGCCATGAATTACTAAAAAATTAAAGAGTTTATTTCTAAACTCCTTAACTGATCAGCATTAACCGTACATGGTGTTTTTTTATCGTTTCTTGCATCAGCGCAAATCTATTTTATAAACCCAGTTCTTTCCAGATTTTTTCAATTTCCTGGGCAGGGTAGGCACCCATGACTTTAAAGCCATTGGAGAAAATAATGGCGGGTGTCCCGGTTAAACCTAAAGTTTTACCTAAACTTAAATTACGCTCAATCGGATTGGCACAGCTTTTATTGGCACCAGGTTTAATCCCTTTAGCGATCAAATTTGACCAGGCCAAAGCTGGATCTTTCTCACAAAATACCTGTTTGGAAACCGCCACAGATTGGGTTTTAATGGGGTAAATAAAGGTGTAAATCGTCACGTTCTTTAATTTGCTTAGTTCAGTCTCAAGCTGTTTACAATATGGGCAATTTGGGTCAGAAAAGATCGCGATCTGGCGTTTACCATTACCTCGCACGGTTTTGACCGCATCCTGTAACGGCAATTTTTTCCAGTCAATACTGTTCTGCTTCAGTATTAAATCTTTGGTCAGGTTTTTCTGGTCACTTAACCGGAACATGGAACCGACCAGAATATGTTGGGCATCTTCCCCCAAATACACCACTTGGCCATCCATTGAGCCGCTATAAATCCCTTTCATTTCGGTGGCTTGAATATTTTCAATGTTCAGTTTGGGATGCTGCTTGCTCAGGTTAGTTTTCACCGTATCGACATTTGCCAAAGTTAAAGTGGAAATAAAACTCATCAAGGCACATGCCAATGTTTTTTTAATCATCTGTTTTGCTCATTGCTTTAAAATCCTTCCCGCTGATTCTACCCAAAAACTAGCCAGCTCATCTTAAAATTTTAGCTCGCCTTACTGAAAACCCACAGATTTACCCAGCAAGGTTTCACGTGGAACATTAACTGATCGCGGATTAATTTCCACCGAAACATGTACGATTTTTTCATGAGTGGATAAGGCCTCACGAACCTGGTCTGCATTCAAACTGGAATCGGTGGCCAAAGCTAAAATACAGGAAAATTTACCTTTACCCACTTTCCAGACGTGCAGATCGGTAATTTCTACTACTGGAAATTCTGCAATCACCTCGCGAATTTCGTCTACCACAGGATGATCCATTTCTGCATCCAACAAGGTTTTTCCAGTTTCCTTGATCAATCCCCAAGCCCATTTTGCTACCAGAATGGCTCCGATAATACCCAATAAGGCATCCAGAAAAGTCCAATTCAAATACTTGGCAGCAAACAGCGCAATAATGGCAAAGACTGAAGTCACCGCATCGGCAACCACATGCATAAAGGCGGCTTTCTGGTTCAGGTCATGCTCGGTATGAGTATGTTCATTTTCGTGAGCATGATCATGGTGATGGTGATGGTGATGGTGATCATCATGCAGCAACCACGCACAGATTAAATTAATCACCAGGCCCAGAATTGCAATCGGAATGGCTTGATTATAAAGAATATCAATCGGGTTAAGCAGTCGTTCAACCGATTGAAAGGCCATAAACACCGCCACCACCATCAGCAAGATGGCGCTGCTATAGCCTGCCAAAATTTCAATTTTCCAGGTGCCAAAACTAAAACGATGATCCTGCGCATAACGGCGTGCGGAACGGTAAGCAAAATAAGCCAGTCCCAGCGCCAGCATATGCGAGCTCATGTGCCAGCCATCCGCCAGCAAAGCCATAGAATTGTAAATCCAGCCCCCAATCACTTCTAATAGCATCATCACTGCCGTTAGAATGGTCGCCAATAAAATACGTTTTTGTGCAAGCGGATTGCCTTCATCAAACTGATGATGGTGGGTTCGGGTGAATGGGGCGTTTTGCATAATCTAGTTTTTCAATATACTCCCCTATAGTATATTTATTTTTGGAGAATAATGTTGGGACATTTACATCAGGACAAGAAAATTCAAAACCGGGTCAAACGCTTACAAGGACAAATCAATGCCGTAGAGCAAGCGTTAAATCATCCGGAGAATTCATGTATCAGCATTTTGCAACAAGTCGCAGCCATTAAAGGTGCAGTGAATGGCCTGATGAACGAGCTTATTGAAGCGCATTTGCGTCATCACGTGATTGGAGAACAGACAGCAATTAATGAAGCAGAACTGGAAGAATTTCTTCAGTTATTAAAACGTTATAGCTAGATTTCTTACATTTTATCCATTGACGCTATATAGGGATTGCCAGTACGCTAAATTCTCCTTTTTCTCCCCATATTTGCCCTTTTGAATGCTGTGGCAAATATTTTTGTGACACTCTATGACAAATCAACAATCCTGGCGCCCATTTTTAATGGTCAGCCTGGCACTTTGTATTGGAACGATGGGGACGGCACTGGCCAGCCCTTTATATCCCATCTATCAGCAACTTTGGCATTTGCTGCCGAGTCATATCACCTATATTTTTGTCACCTATATGTTGGGCTGTTTAGCCACGCTGCTGTTTTTAGGCCGCACCAGTAACAGTATTGGCTTTTTAAAAACCTTAGAACTGGGTTTGGTCATCATCACAGTTGGGCTTCTGCTGTCCATGTTTGCAAATAATGCGCTATGGCTGTCTTTGGGGCGTTTTATTATCGGAATTGCCTCGGGATTAATGACCACATCGGCATTGATTGGACTGATGTGGAGCATTCCTGAATCGCATAAAAGCCATGCACCACAGCTCAGCTCGGTGATTACCGCCGTTGGCTTTGGTTTAGGTCCCCTGGTCGGTGGACTGATTGCCCAGTTTTCTGCCACCCCATTATTTACCCCGTATATTCCGGTTATTATCGGGGCAGTGTTGTGTTTTATAGGCTTGTTACGTCTGCCTCAGCCTGAATTTACCGCACAAGCTTTTTCAATTGCACCCCGTTTAGAACGTCCTGAAGCACAATTCCGTCCTGAATTTTATATTACCGGTTTGACTGCCTTTTGCGCCTTTGCAGCGTTCAGCCTATTCGCTTCGCTTTCCCCCTCATTTGTACAGGTCATCATTCCCTGGCATGGTCCTTTGGTCAGTGGACTGGCCATTACCTGCATTCTGCTGATTTCTGCAATGGTACAGTATTTTTCCAGATCGATTCCTGCAAGAAAATGCCTGAATTATGGGCTGTATACGCTGTTGTTCAGTTTATTGATTTTGGGTTTATGTATGTACTTACACTGGAGTTTTCTGTTTTTCATCAGTGATGTACTGCTTGGCGTTGGGCATGGATTAGCCCTGATCGGGGCATTTGGCTTAATTCACGCCATGACCAATCCACACAATCGAGCTGCAGTAATGTCGACCTATTTATTTGTCGCATATTTAGGCACCATTTTACCCATTATTGCGGTGGGCTATCTTGCCGATCATTTCGGTTTAAACGCAGGCGTGCTCAGTTTTTGTGCCGCGTTCTGTTTACTCTGTCTATATTTATTAATTTGGCATAAAAAATTAAGGCAGAAAAACACTTTGCTTAAACCAGATCTAAAAACGGAATAGCGAGGGCGCTCATGGAAATGTAAGCCCCATGAAGATAAATCATTAAAGCAAATGCAGAGCTGTTTTTATATTTAGTCTTTCCCTCACCTCATTTTCCCTGCGTAGGTTGATGTTCAAGCTCTTTAATTAAGAAGTAATTCAAGAAAGTACGAATTACGGCAATGATGGACAATTTAATCAAGCTATCCAGATCTGGATCGACAGTGGTGGCTAAAATATCAGCGGCGAGCTGAAATTCAAGTGCAGTGGCAAGCCAGTCTCCAAAACAATAACGTGCTGTGCGACCTGATTTAAGCTGGATGAACACCATTGAGGTTTTGATCAAGCCAATGATTACACACACCACGGAAATCATTTCTAAAAATAATTGGAGGAAATGAACCCAGGAAATTAATAATTCACGCAAAAACATGACATCAAACATTCACCACCTCCATAAGAGATATTATCTCTTACTTTCTAATATCAACATCTGTCCACATTGCCTCAATGATAAAAAATTATTCTCAGTTTTAATTGTCTGATTCACAAGTCCAGGTTGTAGGCTTAATACTATTAGACTTCTTGCATAAATCATTTTAAAAACTAAAAATTGTTCGTAAAGCTAAAATTTAAAATAGATTTTAGTCGATATTAGATTCATGAGTGTGGCATGAATGCCACACGTTTCCCATCCCTTGCGCTGCATTTTAAAGCAGTGCTTAAAACTGGCTCAGGATGTCGTGTATGGGAAACAAAAGGTTTTTCTTGCGGACTCAAAATATATTTTGAGATCCTCATTTTGACCTTTCAAAAGTAGAAAGATTGCCTACGAGAAAGTAAAAAAAATTAACACCAACAAATGAGGCCGTGCTAATTTAAAAAACTAATATTGAACATTTTTTGATTTATGAAAGAGATCTATTGAACGCCTTGTATTCACTCTCGGCAGAATTGAATTGCCCAAATTTTCATTAAGATATTCTTCTATGTAGTGAGGTATGTATAGCCGAGTAAAATATCATGCCATTCGATCCAGGTTTAGACGATAATGAATCATCAAATGACATAAAAAAAGCACTAAGTAATTAAAACTTAATGCTATTTAATTTACATAGTAATCTATTGGAACTTATTAGAATATAGGCTTAAATTGAAATTACTTTCCGATACAGAATGAACCAAAAATCTTGCCCAATAAGTCATCTGCACTGAAGTCCCCGGTAATTTCGCCCAAGGCATTTTGAGCCAGTCGCAGGGATTCCGCCACCAACTCGCCTGCGTTATACACCACCAGTTGTTCACGCGCTTCTGCCAGATAGGCCTGAGTGCGCTTCATTGCGTCTAAATGACGCGTACGGGCAATAAAGGTATCTTCTTCCGGCTGGAAGCCTGCATGCGCTGTAATCGCCTCTATGAGTGACTGAACTCCGGTTTCCTGCTTGGCAGAAACGGTAATATGACGGAAACCCTGATAATCACCCATTGCAGCAGTTGCTCCAGTTAAATCACATTTATTGGCAATCAGCATTAAACGGCGCGGTTCCAGATGTTCAGCAAAATAGTTTTGCGCCAACTGCAGCGGATCTTCGCCCTGGCTTAAGTCATAGACCAGCAGCAACAAATCGGCCTGTTCAATTTCTTTAATCGCGCGGCGGATGCCTTCTTTTTCCACCACATCACCGGTTTCACGCAAACCTGCGGTATCGATCAGGGTAATCGGCAAGCCATTCAAGGTGATTTTTTCATGCAAGACGTCACGGGTGGTACCGGCAATATCGGTCACAATGGCGCGTTCATTGCCCGCCAGGGTATTCAGCAGGGAAGATTTACCCGCATTCGGTTTACCCGCAATCACCACCTGCAAACCTTCGCGCAATAGCTGGCCTTGGCGTGCCGAGGTCTGAACGGCAGCGACAGAACTTTGCACATCTTCCAGCAGGGCTAAAATTTTACCGTCTGCCAAAAAGTCGATTTCTTCTTCCGGGAAATCAATAGCAGCTTCCACATGCAGGCGCAGGTGAATCAATTTCTCCAGCACGGTATTGACCCGGGTAGAAAAGGCACCTTGCAAGGAGCGTACCGCAGAACGCGCAGCGGCCTGGGAGGTGGCATCAATCAGGTCGGCAATCGCTTCGGCCTGAACCAGATCCAGTTTGCCATTTTCAAAGGCACGCATGGAAAACTCACCGGCTTTGGCAGCGGTTGCACCCAGTTCCAGCAAACGGCCGAGCAGGGCATTTTGAATCACCGGACCACCATGACCCTGCAACTCCACCACATCTTCACCGGTAAACGAGTGGGGATTAGGAAAGCAAATGGCCAAGCCTTCATCCATGACTTCACCGGCCGCATCATAAAACTGGCGGAAACCGGCAAAACGGGCTTTAGGCAGGGCTTTTTGGGTTAAAGCTTCAGCAATGGCATAAGATTTTGGACCCGACAGACGAATTACCCCCACGCCACCACGTCCGGGCGGAGTTGCAATCGCAGCAATCGTAGTAAGGTTTTGCATAAAATTCACCTAAAAAATCCCAAATCACAGCCAAAGAAAAATCCGCCTAAGATTACCATCTTAAGCGGATTTATTCAGCTATTCGCAATCAGTCGTTACTTAAACAACGTCACGTTTTTCGCGTTCTTTCTCGACACCTTTGTTGATCAGACCTTGCTGCAAGATGGTAATACTGTTGTTGACAATCCAGTACAACACCAAGCCCGCAGGGAAGAACAGCATAAATACGGTGAAGATAATCGGCATGATCTTGAAGACTTTCGCCTGCATCGGATCAGCCGGTTGCGGATTTAAGGACTGCTGGATAAACATGGTTAAGCCCATCAGTAACGGCAGGATAAACCACGGATCCATTGCAGACAAATCTTGAATCCAGCCTAACCATGGTGCATGACGAAGTTCTACCGACTCCATCAATACCCAGTACAAGGCCAGGAAAATCGGCATTTGCAATAGCAATGGCAAGCAACCCGATAATGGATTGACCTGTTCACGCTTATACAGCGCCATCATTTCTTGCGAGAAGCGCATACGGTCTTCACCGAACTCTTCTTTCATGCGTTGCATTTCAGGAGCAATCACACGCATTTTCGCCATCGAACGGTAGCTCTTGGACGACAATGGCCACAGAATCAGTTTGACCAATACGGTCAACAGGATAATTGACCAGCCCCAGTTGCCCACAATGTTATGGAAGAATTGGAGGCCCAGGAACAATAATTTGGCAATTGGCCATAACCAGCCATAATCTACAGTTTGATTCAGGCCCACAGCGAGGTCTTTCAATTCAGACTGAATTTTAGGACCAGAATAGAAGGTCGCATCCACTTCCGCCGTGGTACCGGCAGGTACATTCATGGTCGGTGAAGTGAAACCAATAATGTTCATGTTATCGGTAGATTGGCGAGATTCCAGTTTGGCACTATAAGGCTGACCATTGGCTTGAGTCAGTTTAATATCCCCCGGAATCCAGGCACTGACAAAATAATGCTGCACCACAGCAACCCAGCCGCCTTTGGCTTCCACATTCAACTTTTCATCGTTGAAGTTGTCAAATTTCAGCTTGTTATAATGTTCATCTGGCGTTCCCCACGCACCGCCCAGGAATGTGCCGAGGGTGAAAATACCTTGGGAAGATTTACCTGGATCATCCGAATTATCACGCTTGATCTGGCCAAACATCTGGCCCTGCCAGTTCTGGCTACTGCGGTTCACCACTTTGTGGCTGACACTAATCGGATATTCACCTTGTTTGAAGCTAAAGGTCTTAATAATCTCGACACCATCAGCAGTTTTATAGACCATCGGTACCGATAAAACTTTAACCGCTTGACCATCTTTGGTTTTTTCCGCTTTGGCATCTGCCAAGGTATAAGACGCTTTTTCAATCTCATATACCGGACGACCGTTGCGGTTACTGTCTGGTCCATTTAAACCAATCAATCCAGACTGAGCCACATAGGTGCGCTGAGCATCGCTTTCCAGCATCACGAACGGCGCATTACTGTCTTTATCTTTATCATGGTTCAATAATTCAATACGAACAATGTCACCACCTTTAGGATTAATCCAAAGATGATAAAGGTCAGTCTGTACTGAAATAAGCTGTTGACTTACAGGTGCAGTGGCATCTGTTGTAGTTTGCTGAGTCGCAATATTCGCTTGAGGCATGTCAGACGCAGTAGCAGCGGTTTGACCATTTGGCAAATCTGCAGATACTTCATGTGAAACAACGGCAGTTTGTTGCTGCGGTTGAGTTTCTGCATGACCATAATCTTTTTGCCAAGCCAAAATAAGCAAATATGCGACGACAAACATGGCCCCTAGAATTGCAAACCTGGCCCATTGTTGCATATCTATTATCCCAAGTAGTTAGAGTGATTTCGGTTCAATAAACGATCACGAAAGGGTACAACAACGTGAAGCGTTTGAGAATCTATTTGCTGAAATGAAATAAAACGAATTGCCTTTGGCGGTACCGGATCATAACCTGAGCCCCCCCAAGGATGACAACGACAAATACGCTGAGTAGCTAACCACGCACCACGCAGAGCCCCATAAGTATGGACTGCTTCCAAAGAATATTGAGAACATGTTGGAATATAACGACAGCGAGGTCCCAATAAAGGACTAATCGCGATCTGATAGAATCGAATCAACCAATGCAGTAAACGTACCATTGGCCTTCTCTACTTTTGTGGGGAGGGAGCTATCTTTTTATGCTTTTTGGCAAGGCGTTGCAATTTCTGCCAAGCAAATTGTAATTGCTGCTGCAATTCTGCATTAGGCACTGCTTCAATGCCCATTTTAGGCATGACCACAATATCTAATAAATCTAATTGCTGCTGATGCAGGCGAAAACTTTCACGAGCAAGACGTTTTACTCTATTTCTTTCATGTGCACGACGCACTTTCTTCTTCGCAACAACAATACCCAAACGGCTTTTCGGCTGTTCGGAATTTTTTGCAAGAAATAGAAAATGGGGTTGATGCACTTTAAAAAGCGCACCATCAAACACACTTTTATAATCGGCAGCACAGCGTATACGTACATCTGTGCTGAAGCCATAAAGTGTCATAACACCCAAAATCGTAATAGCGTTAACAGATTAAACAGTTAAGCTATGACGACCTTTTGCACGACGGCGAGCTAATACTTGACGACCAGCTTTAGTAGCCATACGAGCACGGAAACCATGAACACGCTTACGCTTTAATTCTGATGGTTGGAATGTACGTTTCATATTGAAACTCCAAAAATGATCTTTCTATGAAGGTTCGCGATTTTAGTGTTCATTCAGTGAGCTGTCAATCAAAAACAAACTTTCTTTCAAAATAAGCCGGTTTTTACAAGATTGACGGATTGAGCATATCGTTAGATTATTAAAAATTGTATCTATTTTATACACAGTGTAAATTATTGATTAATAAAACAACATAAGTTATAAACAGAAATACTCACAATATTATCCACAGGCTGTTGTGAATAAACATGATTGTGTTGGGTAATGAATTTAAATTTATAACTTTTTAGAGTTATCCCCACAAAACCGCATTTCTATAAATAAATTCAAATTTATAAATTTAAATTTATTATTATTAGGGTGGGTTTTTTTTGTGGAAAAGCATATTTTATTTTTAATAAACATAAATTTAAATTGTGGATATATATGTTTTTATGATTTTATTAATTTGTGGATAACTTTGTGCTATATTTTATCCACAGCTTGCGGATAAACTTATCCACACCATGATTTAAATTTAAATTTAATCGGAAATTTGCTTTTTTGAGTGATATTTCCTGAATTTTGCCATGACAGATGTGGATAACTTCGATAGAATGGCGACCCGCTCGGTCGGGCTCGCATGATTTTTTTACTAACAATGGAATGAATAGGGGTTTCACATGCTTTGGACAGACTGTCTAACTCGTTTGCGACAAGAGCTTTCGGGAAATGTCTTTACCATGTGGATTCGCCCTCTGGTTGCTGAAGAGCTGAATGATACTTTAAGACTCTATGCACCCAATCCGTATTGGACCCGCTATATTCAGGAGCATCATCTGGAGCTGATTACGATTTTGGCTGAACAGATGTCTGAAGGCCGGGTACGTAAAGTCGAGATTCTGGTGGATTCACGTCCGGGTGCAATCTTGTCAGCCAATGAACAGCCAGCAACCACCACGGCTGCATTGCAATCTGTTCCGGCAGTTGTTTCCAAACCGAAAAAAGAAAAAGATGAAACCGGCAGTAAAAACAGCCGTAAACGTTTACTCAATCCCTTATTTACTTTTTCACTATTTGTTGAAGGCCGTTCCAACCAGATGGCAGCTGAAACATGCCGTAAAGTGTTAACTCAGTTGGGCGCTTCACAGCATAACCCGCTATTTTTATACGGACCGACCGGTTTGGGTAAAACCCACCTCATGCAAGCTGTCGGCAATGCCCTGTTACAGGCCAAACCCAATGCACGGGTGATGTACATGACGGCCGAGAGTTTTGTACAGGATTTTGTCAGCTCTTTACAGCAAGGCAAAGTGGAAGAGTTTAAAAAGAATTGCCGCTCGCTCGATCTGTTGCTGGTGGATGATATTCATTTGCTGGCCGGTAAAGAAGCCAGCTTGGTGGAGTTCTTTTATACTTTTAACGCGCTATTGGATGAATCGAAACAGATTATTCTGACTTCCGACCGTTATCCCAAAGAATTGACGGAACTGGATGCACGTCTGGTTTCACGTTTTTCCTGGGGATTGTCAGTTGGAGTTGAGCCACCGGATATTGAAACCCGAATTGAAATTTTGCTGAAAAAAGCCGAAAGCAGTGGAGTGGAGTTGCCGCGTAACTGTGCCCTGTTTATTGCTCAGCAAGTGGTGGCCAATGTTCGTGAGCTGGAAGGTGCGCTGAACAAGGTGGTGGCGATTTCCCGTTTTAAAGGCACGCCGATCGATCTGGATGTCGTGCGTGAATCCTTAAAAGATGTGTTGGCCATCCGTGCCCGTACCATCAGTACTGAAAATATCCAGCGCGTGGTGAGTGAATATTTCCGTATTCCTTTAAAAGAAATTGTCGGTCCCAAGCGGACCCGTATTTATGCCCGTCCACGTCAGCTGGCCATGGGTTTGGCACGTGAACTGACCGGGGACAGTTTTCCCGAAATTGGCATGGCCTTTGGTGGGCGTGATCACAGTACCGTAATGCATGCCTGTGAAAAAGTGATCAGCCTTCGGGAAGAAGATCCGATCTTTAATGAAGACTATAAAAACCTGCAACGGCTGTTGCAAAGCTGATCTGAATTGATCAAATTCTATTCTTGCAATGCGGCATATTCTGCCGCATAGTACACTGCTAAAAAACACATTTATTTATTTTCATCTTCAGTTGTTAGAGGAATGTACCGTGCGTTTGAAAATCGCGAAAGAAAGCTTACTTAATGTTCTGTCACATGTCGTAGGAGCGGTTGAACGTCGCCATACTTTAAACATTCTGTCTAACGTCAAAATTCAAGTAAATAATGAATCCTTAACCATTACCGGTTCTGATCTGGAAGTGGAACTGGTGGCCAGTACCACCCTGGCTGAAGGCGCTTGCCTGCAGGCGGGTGAAACCACTGTACCGGCACGTAAACTGATGGATATCTGTAAATCCTTGCCTGCTGCGGCATTGATTGACCTGCAAATTACCGAAGATCGCTGTGTTTTAAAATCGGGCAATAGCCGCTTTGTACTGGGGACTTTGCCAGCTGAAGACTACCCGTTGTTAAGTACCGAAAATGCCCAGGGTACGCAAGTGACCGTGACTCAGCGCGAATTAAAACGCCTGTTTGAAAAAACGGCTTTTGCAATGGCGGTACAGGATGTACGTTTTTATTTAACCGGAACACTGCTTGAAATTGACCAAAATCAGTTGCGTGCTGTAACGACTGATGGTCACCGTCTTGCGCTGTGTGAAACTGTTGCACAATCTACTGCAACTCAGCCTATCCAGGCGATTGTGCCTCGTAAAGCAGTCGCAGAGTTACAGCGTCTGCTCAGCATTGAAGATGAGCAATTGTCTTTATTGATTGGTCGTGAATTGTTAAATGTGACCATTAGTACCCCGAGTCGTGATAAAGAGCAGGGCGATATTACCGTTCGTTTCACGACTAAATTGATTGATGGAAAATTCCCGGATTACCGTCGCGTGATTCCACGTGGTGGCGATAAAAACGTATTGATCGCGCATGACGTATTCAAGCAATCCTTGCAACGTGTGGCCATTCTCAGTAATGAGAAATTACGTGGCGTGTTCCTGAATTTTGGTGCCGATTCTTTGCAGCTGCGTGCCAATAACCCGGAGCAAGATGAAGCGATTGAAGATTTAGCCATTCAGTATGCAGATGCACCGATGGAAATGTCTTTCAATGCACAATATCTGCTTGATGTGCTGAATGTGTTGGATGGTGAAGATGTCGCCATGACCATGACTGAAGCCAACCAGTCGGTATTGGTGCATGATCCGGCACAACAGGATCAGACCTATGTTGTCATGCCAATGCGTGTTTAATTCAACGCTATTGAATCAGATTTAACCATGCATATTACGCGTTTAAATATAGAACGTGTTCGAAACTTAAAGACGGTTGCACTCCAGGAGTTGCAGCCGTTTAATGTCTTTTACGGGCAAAACGGTTCAGGCAAGACCTCGATTTTGGAAGCCATTCATCTGCTGGCGACCGGACGTTCTTTTCGTACCCATATTCCGAAAAATTATATTCAGCATGAAACCGGCGACGCGATTGTGTTTGCACAATCGGCAACGGAAAAAATCGGCATGCAAAAGCTGCTCTCCGGTGAACAGCTGATTAAGGTCAATGGCGATCATATCGCGACCCAAGGGCAACTGGCCAAAATACTGCCTTTACAGCATATTGACCCACAAAGTACCGATATTATCGATTATGGGGCCAAACCGCGCCGGCAATTGCTGGACTGGCTGATGTTCCACGTGGAACCGGATTTTTATCATGCCTGGCAGTACTATGCCCGTGCCTTAAAGCAACGCAACAGTTTGCTGAAATCGAGCAGAAATCTCAGTTTGCAGGATCTGGAACCGTGGAACAAAATGCTGGCGGAATATGGTGAAATGCTGAATTCGCAGCGTAGCGGTATTGTCGAGCAGTGGAAGGTTTATTTTGAGCAGGATTTGCAGCATTTGCTGCCCAATCTTGCGGTTGAACTGGAATATAGTCCCGGCTTTCATACCGAACAGGGCTTGCTGCATGACTTGACTCTGCATCATCAGAAAGATGTCGATCGCCGTTATACCGAATACGGACCGCATCGTGCAGATTTTCGTTTAAAAACAGCCATGGGCGATGCCGATGTGGTGCTTTCACGCGGTCAGAAAAAGCTCCTGATTATGGCTTTAAAACTGTCACAGATTGCAATGCTGCATGCCTGTAATAAGGAAACTGTGGTATTATTAGATGATCTGACAGCAGAATTAGATTTAACTGCACAACGACGATTAATTGAGCGATTGAGCCAGTTGGGTAGTCAAGTTTTTATTACCACTTTAGAGCATGAATCGGTCAAAAAACATTTACATGATTTGTCTATTTCATATCAATTATTCAAAGTTGAAAATGGTCAAGTTCAGGTTGTTGTGCAATAACTTTTTAAATTTTACCCATCTTTGGATAGACCTATATTTCACTAGGGAGAAACCATGAGTTCAGAAGATCAAGCTGCTTCTCAAACAGAACCAACCCATGAAAAGGCTTATGATTCCTCTAGTATCAAGGTATTACGAGGCCTCGATGCTGTGCGTAAGCGTCCAGGTATGTATATTGGTGATACTGACGATGGCTCGGGCCTACATCACATGGTGTTTGAGGTGGTCGATAACGCCATTGATGAAGCCTTGGCAGGTCACTGTGACGAAATCTTGGTGACCATTCATGAAGATGAGTCTGTCAGCGTATCCGATAACGGCCGTGGTATTCCGACCGATATTCACCCTGAAGAAGGCGTGTCTGCAGCTGAAGTGATTTTAACCATTCTGCATGCCGGCGGTAAGTTTGACGATAACAGCTATAAAGTCTCTGGCGGTTTGCACGGTGTCGGGGTTTCGGTCGTCAACGCCCTGTCCAGCAAACTGGAATTGACCATTCACAGAGCTGGCCATATCCACCAACAAGAATATAAACATGGTGACCCGGTCTATCCACTCAAAGTCGTGGGCGATACTGATAAAACCGGGACGACAGTACGTTTCTGGCCAAGTGCCGAAACCTTCAGTCAAACCATTTTCAATGTCGATATTTTGGCACGTCGTTTACGTGAACTTTCATTTTTAAATGCGGGTGTACGTATTGTGCTGCGTGATGAACGTATCGATGCTGAGCATGTATTTGATTATGAAGGCGGTTTGTCTGAATTTGTGAAATATATCAATCAGGGCAAAACCCATCTGAATGATATCTTTCATTTTACTGTTCAGGCAGACAATGGCATTGGTGTGGAAGTTGCCTTGCAATGGAACGACACTTATCAAGAAAACGTACGCTGCTTTACCAATAACATTCCCCAAAAAGATGGGGGGACGCATTTAGCCGGTTTCCGTGCAGCTTTGACCCGTGGTTTAAACAGCTATATGGAAAGCGAAAACTTGCTCAAAAAAGAGAAAGTGAACGTTTCTGGGGATGATGCGCGTGAAGGCTTGACCGCGATTGTTTCGGTTAAAGTACCTGATCCGAAATTCTCTTCACAAACCAAGGAAAAACTGGTTTCCAGTGAAGTGAAGCCCGCCGTAGAACAGGCAATGAATAAATCATTTGCTGAATATCTTCTGGAAAATCCAACAGCGGCCAAAGCAATTGCGGGTAAAATTATCGACGCGGCACGTGCGCGTGATGCGGCGCGTAAAGCGCGTGAAATGACCCGTCGTAAGAGTGCACTGGATATTGCAGGTTTACCAGGCAAACTGGCGGATTGCCAGGAAAAAGATCCGGCATTGTCTGAACTGTACCTGGTCGAAGGTGACTCTGCGGGCGGTTCTGCAAAACAGGGCCGTAACCGTAAGATGCAGGCAATTCTACCGCTAAAAGGTAAAATCCTGAACGTAGAACGTGCACGTTTTGACAAGATGATCTCGAGTCAGGAAGTGGGTACGCTGATTACGGCGTTGGGCTGTGGTATTGGCCGCGAAGAGTACAATCCGGACAAATTGCGTTATCACAAAATCATCATCATGACCGATGCTGACGTCGACGGTTCGCACATCCGTACGCTGCTGTTGACCTTCTTCTTCCGTCAAATGCCTGAACTGGTAGAACGCGGCTATATCTATATTGCACAGCCACCGTTATATAAACTGAAAAAAGGCAAGCAAGAGCAGTACATTAAAGATAATGATGCGCTTGAAACCTATCTCATTTCTAATGCAATTGATGAGCTGGAACTGCATGTCAGCGCCGATGCACCTGCAATTCGGGGTGAGTCTTTAGCCAAAGTCATTGCTGACTATCAGACTTCACAAAAGAGCTTGCAACGTTTAACGCTACGTTATCCAGCAAGCTTGCTGGACGGTTTACTGGGCTTGGAAGCATTCAAGCTCGACCATAGCCATGACGAAGACTATGTAAAACAGTGGGCTGAACAGTTGCGTGCAGCCATTGAAGTTCAACAGCCGAGTTTACGCCCTGAAATCACGCTTGAACTGTTTGAAAAAGAACATGCAGACGGTAGCAAAGTGGCACATTACTGGCCACGCGTAACAGTTTATGTACACAACTTGCCGCATCATTATTTACTGGATGCCGGATTGCTCGGTTCAAGTGAATACAAGCGTTTGCTGCAAAATTCAAAGAGCTGGTTTAGCTTGCTTGAAGAAGGCGCTTATTTGCAGAAAGGTGATCGCAAGATCCAGGTATCGACTTTCCATCAGGTTTGGCAGCACATTTTATCCGACTCACGTCGTGGTATGATGATCCAGCGCTATAAAGGCTTGGGCGAGATGAATGCGGAACAGCTGTGGGAAACCACCATGGATCCTGAAAACCGTAACATGCTGCAAGTGACCATTGAAGATGCTATTGAGGCAGACCGCATGTTCTCCTGCTTGATGGGAGATGATGTGGAACCGCGTCGTGCCTTCATTGAAGAAAATGCCTTGAATGCGGATATTGACGCTTGATGCATTGATGAGTGAAATTGTAAAAAGCATCCTTCGGGGTGCTTTTTTTATGCTATTTTTATCTTAATCCGATTAACTTTTAGCCATCTTTATTTTTATTAAAATGACGTATTCCTCTGTCATGATGACTCTAAGCAAGAGGAAATCATCATGCAATATGACGAGGTGGGCGCTATGGATCAAGAATTGAAACAGATACGCGATATCTGGACTCAGGCCTTTTTTAGCGGAGATTACGAGGTTCTGGCTCAGTATGAACATGAACAGTTCAAAGTGGTCTACGAGCAGGAAGGTCGTGTGGAAAGCAATTTTGTCCGTTATGACCGGATTGCGCATGCTGTAAAAAATGGTGTCTGGAAGCCCCAAAAACTCGCAGTTGAGTTTGAAGAATTTGATTATGATAAAGATTTAAAGCATTGCCAGGTCTTGATTGGTTTGCAGGATCAGAAACAGATTCGGGAATTATGGGTCAGGGAGGGCGTCTGGAAAATAATCGAACTCAGGTTTTTAAAACGCAAAAAAAAACAGCTCAAGATAAGTCAAAAAACTAATTTTAAACGACCAACATAGTGGAAAGCTTTGTGTGGATAAGTTTTTAAACTGCCATTTTAGCTCAATAGAAAAGTGAAAAATAACTTATCCACAAGATAAACTGATCTTTTATTTTAAATTTAAACTGGAATTTTGAAGGGTTGTGGATAAGGTATTTAAATTTAAAACCTTGTTTTAAATTTATTTTAGGATGATTTTGAATTTAAAACTTGATCGCGTTGTTAAATTGAAAATAAGCCGTCATAGTTGGCTAAAATGGCTATAAGAATGGTTGTGTAGAAAAATTAAAAAATCGCAGCACGCCTTAAATATTGTACCGCGATCATAAAATAAGCATCACTTTAGCTTTGCTTAACAATGGAAAAATGCCTTATTCAAAAGAACTTTCAAGCTCTTCCAGTTCCATCATCAACTCTAGCATCTGTTCTTCTGCCGTTTCCAGCTGGCTTTTTAACTGAGTTTGCTCATTCATCAGCTTGAGTAGATCATCTTTACGATTTGCTTCATACATTGCCGTATCACCCAGTAATACTTCAATTTCAGCCAAACGTGGTTGCAGCTTGCTGATCTGTGCTTCATTTTTTTCAATATTTTTACGAATCGGGCGGCTCAGTTCACGGCGGCGCGCAGTTTCTTTACGTTGAGCCTCTTTATCGAGTTTTGAAATTGCCGGTTTTACTTCTACTTGTGACTTCACGGGTTCAGCAGGTTTCTGACCATTTTTCATCAGGTCAATCCGTGCCTGGCGTAACCAGTCTGCATAGGCAACCAGATCACCATCGAATTCACGGCATTGACCATTGTGGACGAGCAATAATTCATCACAGACGCTGGCGATCAATTGACGCTCATGCGATACCAACACCACAGCACCTTCAAAGTCTTGTAAGGCCATGGTCAGGGCATGACGCATATCAAGGTCCAGATGGTTGGTCGGTTCATCCAGAATCAACACGTTAGGACGTTGCCAGACAATTAAAGCCAAAGCTAGACGCGCACGTTCACCGCCGGAGAAGCCTTCACTTGGGGTGTCCATACGTTCGCCACTAAAACCAAAGCTGCCGAGGAATGAACGTAACGTTGCTTCACTGATTTTCTTGTCCGCAATTCGTGACAATTGCAGCATTGGGCTGGCACTCCCATCCAGGGCGTCCATTTGATGCTGGGCAAAATAACCGATATTCAGCAATTCAGAATCTTTGCGCGTCCCTTTGAGCAGTTTCAGATCACCCACCAAAGATTTGATCAGTGTCGATTTACCGGCACCATTCATCCCGAGTAAACCAATCCGGCTGCTGGGTGTGATTTGCAAATTGACGTTGGTTACAATTAGCTTGTCTCCATAGCCAATATCTGCATGTTCCAGTTGCAGCAGCGGTGAGCTCATTTTAGTCGGTTCACGGAAACTGAAGGTAAATGGTGTATCCACATGTGCAGCAGAAAGTTCCTGCATGCGTTCTAATTGTTTAATCCGGCTTTGTGCCTGTTTGGCTTTGGTGGCTTTGGCCTTAAAGCGGTCAATAAATTTTTGTAAATGTGCCCGTGTTTCAAGCTGTTTTTCATAAGCTTGCTGTTGTTGTGCCAGACGTTCACTACGGGTACGTTCAAATGTGGAATAATTTCCGGTATAGAGCGTCAGCTCCTGATTTTCGATATGTAGAATATGATCGGTAACGGCATCCAGAAAATCACGGTCATGCGAAATTAAAATCAGGGTGCCTTCATAGGCTTTTAACCAGTCTTCCAGCCATAAAATGGCATCCAAATCGAGATGGTTGGTCGGTTCATCCAGTAACAGCAAGTCGGAACGGCTCATCAGGGTACGGGCCAGATTTAAACGCATGCGCCAGCCACCCGAAAAACTTGAAACATCCAGTTGAGACTGATGTTCAAAGAAGCCCAGACCGGCCATCAATTGTGATGCTTTGGATGGTGCAGAGTAGCCATTAATTTCATCAAAACGACCATATAAATGCGCTAATTCCTCATTATTGAGGTCTTCAGGATGTTCCAGTTTGTGCTGGATGTCCCAATATTCTTCATCTCCGGACAGAACAAAATCGATGGCTTTCATCTCCAGCGCTTTAATTTCCTGGGCCATATGGGCCACCGTCCAGGCAGCAGGACGGGTCAGGGAACCACCATCCGATTCCATTCCACCCAACAATGCCGCAAACAAGGTCGATTTTCCTGCGCCATTGACACCGGTTAGGCCAATTTTCCATCCTGGATGTAGCTGCATAGACGCTTTTTGAAATAAAACACGTCCACCGCGACGTATAGAAAGTTGATCTAACTGAATCATTGAAATATCTAAATGAGAAGAATGGTGAGCGTATTCTAAAGGAAGCGGCTCAGAAAATAAAAAGGCAGTGCATGATTCTTTTTTATAAAGGGATGATTTTCAGTAAATTAAGAAAAATGTGACAAATTGTGCAAAAAACAGCCTTTTGTCAGAAAGATAGTGCTAATGCTATTTTTACTATTAAAACAAAACTATAGTGATTTTCTAAGAGGAATAAGTGAAAAAAGAAGAAGGGGTATTATGAATAAAGGAACTTTTATTTTATCAACACTCACACTTTTGAGTTTTTCAGGCTTGGCTCAGGCAAAACAAAATATCTGTGTATTCGATCTACTCGGTAAAGCCGGTGAGTCCTATAAATTAATTGAAGAATGGGGCTTAGCCAGTAAAAACTGGGGTGCTGAGGTCAATTTAATACCCTATCAAGATGAGGCAAAAATAGAAAAAGATTTTAAAGCCGGTGTCTGTGATGCCTTTTACATGACCTCAATGCGCGCCCGTGCCTATAACAAATTTGCCGGTTCAATTGATGCACTCGGTGGCGTTCCAAGTAATCAGATTGCACAAAAAGCCATTTCTTTTGTATTAGACAAACGCAATAAAAAGCGGCTGATCAGTACCATTGCCAATGAAAAATATGAGGTGGCAGGGATTGGGCAAATTGGTACCGCCTATCTTTTTGTACGCGATAAATCAATTAATTCTATAGAGAAAGCAAAAGGTAAAAAATTTGCGATTCTGCATTATGATCAGGCGCAAAAAATTGTTGTCCAGCGTATTGGTGCGGTACCGGTGATGGCTGATATTTCTAATTTTGTGAAAAAATTCAACAATGGTGAAGTCGACATGATTGCGTCACCTGCTTATGCTTTTAAGCCGCTAGAAATTTATAAGGGTTTAGGCTCTAACGGGGCCATGATTAATTTTCCAGTGGTCAATGTGACTGCCGATCTGGTGATTCGCCCGGAAAAATTTCCTGAAGGTTTTGCAGACCAATCGCGTAGCTGGTTTATAAAGCTTTTACCGAAAAGCTTTGCGATGGTGCAGCGCCTGGAAGCAGGAATTCCTGCCAGATATAAAGTGAATTTAACCAAGGAAGATCATGATAAATATCAGAAATTATTGCGGGATGGACGTCTAGACCTGACCCGGCAAGGAATTTATGAGCCGACCATGATGACGGTGCTGAAAAAAGCCCGTTGTACTGTGGAACGAACCAACTTTGAGTGTTCATTAAGCGGTGAATAAAGACATCATTATTGTATTCATTTGTAAAATAGCGCAAATTCCATAAATTATAGCTAAAAATCGTTATTACATAAGTTTATGATTTTTATTGTGAACTTAAAAAATGGAAAAAGATTGGCATTTTAAGCCTGATTAATTGGAGTAAATGCTCTATTTTTTTAGAATAAACTTGCTTAATATTTGTGGCGTGAACGGATACTCGTCAAACAACAAGATTCCAAAAGGACCGAAATAATGAAAAAAACGATTTTCACATTGGCAACATTTGCTGCTGTCGGCTTAGCGAGCACAGCGCAAGCTGCCAAAGTCGATGTATGTGTATTCGATTTACTGGGTAAATCGGGTGAATCTTTTCAAATGGCCCAGGAATGGGCACTGGCTGCCAAAGGATGGGGCGCGGAGATTAATCTTATTCCACGTCAAGACGAAGCAGTTGCGGATAATGACTTTAAAGCCGGTAAATGTGACGGCGTGTTTATGACCGCGATGCGTGCTCGTCAATACAACAAATTCGCAGGCTCTATTGATGCTCTCGGTGGTGCACCAAGTAATGCGATTGCTCAGCGTGCCATCACTTTTGCTTTGGACAAACGTAATGCGGCGAAAATGGTCAGTAATTTAGGCGGCAAAAAATATGAAGTGGCGGGTATTTCACCTTTAGGTTCGGCTTTTATTTTTGTACGTGATAAACAGATTGACTCGATTGAAAAAGCAGCAGGCAAAAAATTTGCCGTATTGGGTTATGACGATGCACAAAAAATTATGGTGCAGCGTGTAGGGGCGCAAGCGGTGATCTCTGACGTTTCTAACTTTGTCGCAAAATTCAATAACGGACAGGTAGATATGGTGGGTGCACCAGCCTATGCGTATAAGCCTTTAGAAATCTATAAAGGTTTAGGTTCCAATGGTGCAATGTTTAATTTCCCTGTACTCCAGGTGACCGCAGATTTTGTGATCCGTCCAGACCAATTTCCGGCAGGCTTTGGTCAAAAATCACGTGATTGGTTTGTGAAAAACTTACCAAAAAGTTTTGCCCTGATTAATCGTCTGGAAGCCAATATTCCAGCCAAGTTTAAATTGAACCTGACTGCAGAAGATAAAACCAAATACCAGAAATTATTGCGTGAAGGCCGTATGGATATGACCAAACGTGGTATTTATGATGCAGGTATGATGGGGATTTTGAAAAAGGCTCGCTGTTCTGTCGATAAAGCGAATTTCGAATGTTCACTTGGTGGTGAATAATATTGATTTTTAAAAAGAAAGCCTAGATTAAATCTGGGCTTTTTTGTCGCCTGGATTTTGTCATCTTTGCAATTGTGGTGAGTAAAAAAAGCGTAATCTTTACAAAACAGTAAAATTTTATCAGCCTCAAAAAAAAGGTCTTCAAGACCAACCGTTAATGGCTGATGAATAAAAAAAGCAAAAAACCATTCAATCCGAGATTGAATAAAATAATGATACAAGGAAGAAAAAAATCATGATGCCATGCTCTAAAACACTGCTGCTTGGTCTGGGTTTATGTGCAGTTACCAGTATGACTCAAGCCAAACAAGTAATTTGCGTATTTGATTTAGTGGGTAAAAGTGGTGATGTTTTTGCCTTGATGAAAGACTATCAATTGGCAGCCAAAAATTGGGGTGCCGATATTGAATTGCGTGTAGGCCAGAACGAAGCGGTCATCGCTGAGGATTTTAAAGCTGGAAAGTGTGACGGGATTAGTGTGACCGGTATGCGCGGTCGTCAGTTTAACCATTTTACCGGTTCACTGGATGCCATTGGTGCGATTCCCGATTTAAAACTGGCGGTAAAAGTCATGCAGGGTTTAGCCAGTCCGACTTTTGCCAAACATATGGTGAATGGTAAATATGAAGTGGTCGGTGTAATTCCAGTCGGCGACGCTTTTTTAATGGTCAATGACCGTAATATCAATACCGTTGCGAAAGCCGCAGGCAAAAAAATTGCCGTACTTGATTACGACGAAGCACAAAAAATTATGGTTCAGCAAGTAGGTGCACAAGCGATCAGTGCAGATGTCACCAATTTTGGCGCTAAATTTAACAATGGCCAGGTCGATATTATTGGTGCACCTGCTGCCGTATTTAAACCTTTAGAACTCTATAAGGGTTTAGGGAATAAGGGCGCAATTGTGAATTATCCTATTTTACAGGTGACTGGTAATGTGATTATCCGTCCAAATAAATTTCCGGCAGGATATGGGCAAAAGTCACGTGAATGGGTAAAAAGCCAGTTACCTCGTGCCTTCGGGATTTTAGGCAAAATGAAAGCCGATATTCCGCAAAAATACTGGATGCAAATTCCTGAAGCAGATAAGGCAGGCTATCAAAAACTCATGCGCGAGTCGCGGGTCGATTTAACCAAACGCGGTGTTTATGATAAACGGATGATGAAGTTGCTCTGGCAATTCCGTTGTAAGCAGGATCCAAAGAATTTCGAATGTAGTCTGCAGGATGAAAACTACAAACAATCTTGAGAAAAATACTCTGATTTAACTTTAAATCTGTAAATACTGACCATATATTGGGTATGCTATACTTGATATATGGTCTTTTATATTTCAAGACACCTGAATTGAACAGAGGAATCCCACATGAATGCCCAAGCTCTGGTGCTGACCGACAATGCTGCGAATAAAGTACGCCAATTGCGTGATAGCGAAGGCAACCAAGAATTAATGTTACGCGTTTATGTTACAGGTGGCGGTTGTTCCGGTTTCTCTTATGGCTTTAACTTTGCTGAAAGCATGAATGAAGATGATGCTGAATTTGTCAATGGCGATGTGAAAATGCTGGTCGATTCACTCAGCTATCAATATCTTGTCGGTTCGGAAGTTGATTATGTAGAAGGTCTGGAAGGTTCACGTTTTATTGTGAATAACCCCAATGCAACAACAACCTGTGGTTGTGGTTCATCTTTCTCAATTTAATCGAATAATCAAATATAAAAAGCCCTCCAAACATGGGGGCTTTTTTATGGCAGTTCAGCCTGCTGAGTTGCAGTTTCAAGCTATTTAAATGATTAAGCTTGTAGTTTAGCTGCTTCTAAAATATCAAAAATAACGGTAGTCACATCTTGGCTTAAATCGCGATTGTTAAAAATCTCATAAGCGCTAATGGTGATATCGGTATCACTTGGCAATAAGCGCTGTTCTTCTTCAATCAAATCTTGAATAGGCAACAGGGTCTGTTTGACTTGTAAATGTAGAATATCTTTATATTCAATATTTTCATCTTCAAGTTCAATCTGTTGCTCATTGAAATAAGGTAAAAGAATGGAATGGAGATAAGGCTGAATCTCAATAATATCAAAAATTTCAATATCGCGAGTCTGCTCAATCGTACTGATGTGATCATTTACTTCAATAAGAATATGGTAGTAACTCACATGCATCTCCACAGGTTTCTGTTGTCATTTCTTGTTATTACCATAACATGAAATTTGCCTGATTGCCGATATCTTACTATTCATAGATTTATAAAAAGTAAGGTTTTTTTGCATTGTATCTCAAGTTGGGCCTAACGTGCCTGCAACAAGGCAATATCAGCAGCGGACAAGCGGAAATTTTGCATGTTTTGATCTTTCATGAGCGGATACATCAGCGCTTGCGGGTCCTGATTATGTTTCAAGCCTAAGGCATGGCCGAATTCATGTGCCAGCGTCAAGCGTAAATCTTCAACCGATTCAAATTCGTAGATGTTAATTTGCTTGCCATTAAATGAACCTTTATCAAATAATCGCGGCTGAAAGCGCTGATTAAAGCTTTTTACAGAACTATCAATCTGTTGATTAAGCTGATTCAGTTCATCGACCTGAAGATTAAGCTGTTGAATTTTTTGGTTATAAATACTGATTTCCTGCTGCAGTGCAAAGATTTGCTGTTGTAATTGATTTTGCTGCTGCATGAGCTGGTCACGTTGTGAAGGCGGGATTCCGCCATGCTGATTAATGACGGCTATCTGCTGATTGTAGTGTTGTAACTGCAGATCTAATTGATGTTTTCTCGCTTCGAGCATGGCATTGGTACGGTCTAGCTCATCTTTGAATTGCTTCAGTTGCTGGTTTTTATTGACCCACACTTGCTGGTTGTGTTGAATCTGTCCGATTTGCTGGCGACGTTGCACCGATTCATCTTGGCGTTGGTCATAAATTAAATGGAGGGTGAGCCGGGCATCGGGATCATAAACAAAATAGTCTTGGCCTGTACCCGCTTTCCAGATGTCAGTGGCTTGCTGGCTGATCTGTTTCAGTTCATTTTCACTCAGGCCAAAACGTGGATCAATTTCAGCAATGCGGTAACGTAACCGGGTATCGAAAGGATGCTGAATACGATCCAGCAGCTTGTTGTTGCGAATTTGGGGATGATTTCGGGTTTGATAGGTCATGCCTAAAAGAAAGATGACCAAAAGGCTGAGGAGCACTAAGCGCATAAAAGCTTAAAAACATTATTTTTTTATACTGTATAACAATTAAGCAAAAATAAAAATCAAAAAACCGCGCTTTTGTGCGGTCTTTTCTTAAATTCCATACATTAGTTTTTGTCATGCTTAAGTTCAGGAAATTTAGCATCTTAAGCTTTATTTTTTGTTTTTTTAAACTGATCAATTTGTTTGGGCAAATTAGAATGATAGATGAAGATTAGACCTAAAAAATTGAATAAAAAAATAATAAGTTCAATTAAGTATTTAACATGGTAAGCATTCACATTTCGATGATTGAAAGTATAGAAACTCACTTCATATTTATACACCTGGAAAATAATATAGCTGATTAATCCCAAGCCCAATAAGATAAAGCCTTTTCCATAAGGGTAGCGCTGAGGTACCGATAATATCAGCAACACTATTGCTGATATTAGGAAACCAAGAGCAAAGGCCGCCTCTATACCTAAAGCTTGCAAATAATTAAATGGAGAAAGAAAAACACTAGAGGGTAATACGATAAACAGACTACCCATCGGGTAGAGCATCATGATTGCAAAGCCAGAAGCAATCAGTAGAAGCTTGATAAAATTATGCATATTTTTATTTTTTAAGTGATTTATATAGTTATATGTTAGTCAAAATCCCTCCTGTTGCCTATAAGATAACCAAAAAAAACCGCGCTTTTGCGCGGTCTTTTTTCTGTTAATTCGACAAATTATTTTTTGTCATCTTTAACTTCAGTGAACTCAGCATCTACAACGCCATCATCCGCTTTTTGTTGTTGACCTGCATCACCTTGGAATGCATTTGGGTCAAAACCTTGTGCGCCGCCTTGAGCACCTTGAGCAGCTTCATAAGCGCGTTGAGTGATCGGCATGATGATGTTTTGCAGTGCTTCAGTTTTTGCTTTGATCGCTTCAACGTCATTTTCTTTGGTTGCAGCTTCAAGTTCAGAAACCGCAGTTTCAACCGCAGTTTTTTCGTCAGCAGTCACTTGTTCGCCAAGATCTTTTACTGCTTTTTGCGCGCTAGAAACCAAAGCATCAGCTTCGTTACGTGCTTTTGCAAGTTCTTCGAACTTACGGTCTTCTTCAGCATTTGCTTCAGCATCTTTGATCATTGCTTCAATTTCAGCATCGCTCAAACCAGAGTTTGCTTTAATTTGAATGGATTGCTCTTTACCAGTGCTCTTGTCTTTCGCAGATACTTTCAAGATACCGTCAGCGTTGATATCGAACGATACTTCAATTTGTGGCACACCACGTGGAGCAGGTGGGATGTCGCCTAACTGGAAGTTACCCAACAATTTGTTTTGTTGAGCCATCTTACGTTCACCTTGGTAAACCGAAATGTCTACAGCAGGCTGGTTGTCTGCAGCAGTTGAGAACACTTGAGATTTCTTCGCAGGAATCGTGGTGTTTTTCTCGATGATTGCTGTTAACACGCCGCCCATCGTCTCAATACCAAGAGTCAATGGAGTTACGTCAAGTAAAAGTACGTCAGTCTTGTCACCAGACAATACCGCACCTTGAATTGCAGCACCAATTGCAACTGCTTCGTCCGGGTTCACGTCTTTACGTGGCTCACGACCAAAGAATTCTTGTACTTTTTGTTGTACAAGTGGCATACGAGACTGACCGCCCACCAGAATCACGTCAGAGATGTCTGAAGTTGAAAGACCGGCATCTTTAAGCGCAATACGGCAAGGTTCAATAGTACGTTCAACCAGATCAGCCACCAAACCTTCAAGTTTTGCACGCGTTACGTTGATCACCAAGTGTTTAGGACCAGTCGCATCTGCAGTGATGTATGGAAGGTTGATTTCAGTTGCATTAGATGAAGAAAGCTCGATTTTTGCTTTTTCAGCAGCTTCTTTCAAACGTTGTAATGCAAGTGGATCTTGTTTCAAGTTCACGCTTTGTTCTTTCTTGAATTCTTCAACCAGGAATTCAATTAACGCGTTATCGAAGTCTTCACCACCTAAGAAAGTATCACCGTTTGTAGACAATACTTCGATTTGCTGGTCACCGTCCAGGTCCGCAATTTCAATGATGGATACGTCGAAAGTACCACCACCCAAGTCGTAAACTGCAACTTTACGGTCGCCTTCTTTCTTGTCCATACCGAACGCAAGAGCCGCAGCAGTTGGTTCGTTAATGATACGTTTCACATCAAGACCGGCAATTTTACCAGCATCTTTAGTGGCTTGACGTTGTGCATCGTTGAAGTATGCAGGAACGGTAATTACCGCTTCAGTGACTGTTTCACCCAAATAGTCTTCTGCAGTTTTTTTCATCTTTTTCAAGATTTCAGCAGAGATCTGTTGTGGTGCAAGTTTCTTGTCGTTGACATCAACCCAAGCATCGCCATTGTCTGCCTGAATGATTTTGTAAGGTACCAGACCGATATCTTTTTGTACCGCTTGGTCCTGGTACTTACGGCCGATCAAACGCTTGATTGCGAATAGTGTATTTTTAGGGTTTGTGACTGCCTGACGTTTAGCAGACTGACCAACCAGGATTTCGCCATCTTTATAGGCAATAATAGATGGAGTGGTACGAGCGCCTTCAGCGTTGTCGATAACTTTAACTTTGTCGCCTTCAAGTACGGCAACGCAAGAGTTTGTTGTACCTAAGTCAATACCAATGATTTTAGCCATTTGGATGCTTCCTCAAAATTATTTTTTGCAATGTTTTTGCTTGTTATCCGATATGAGAGCCATTCAAAATTTTTCAAGTTGTTTGCATGAAAAAAAGTAGAAAAACTCTCGAATTTCTTTACCTTATTGACCCACGAGGACCATTGCCGGACGCAGTAAACGGCCTGAAAGGGCATAACCTTTTTGTAATACCGTACCGATTTCACCTGCTTTGACATCAGGTGCAATACCGACTGCCTGATGTAAATCCGCATTGAAACCGTTATTCATGTTGACTTCTACAACATTAAATTTTTCCAGCGTACTGAGTAACGATTTATGGGTCAGTTGAACACCTTCAAGTAATGGCGATTCAATATCACCAGCCGCCTGAATGGCACGTTCTAAATTGTCGACAGTTTCCAGCAACTCTTTAGCAAACTTCTCAATCACCGTTTCTTTATGCTTTTCAGCATCACGTTGAATACGTTCTACGCTTTTTTGTGCTTCATAGACCGCATTGGCTGTACGTGCTTTTTCAAGTTTTAAACTTTCTTCCAACTGGGTAATTTGGGCTTGTAAATCTTCAACTGAAACTGCGGCTTGTTCTGTTTCAGCTTGAGATTCTACTGTTTTTTGCTCAGCTTGCTCTTGCCCTAGATCTTGAGCGTCTTGATTTTGCTCAGTTGCCATAGATTTACTCCGTTTGAATGGGTTTTTAAACATGTCAGTCCTTTTGGCCTCAGTGCTAACCGCGTTAATCCTGAACTGCCATGAGTGATAATTCATGATTACTACAGAGTTCGGGGCAGACGCTAAAAATTCAAGCGAGACAAGCAATTAAATCTGTTTAATTTGATTAAAATTATTAAAAAGCATTATTTTTCTAAAATAAAATGTCAGATGATGTGGTAATTGCGGGTAAATATCAGGATTTAGACCCGGTTAAGCAGAGCATAGGTGGACCCCTGGTGACTAGCGCATCCTGATCTAAGTAAGCCTATTATTTATAGTGGAGTGAACGGCAGAAATAGCCGTTTCAATAGCCTAAACCGAATTAAGCTATTGAGAATAATATGTATGAGAAAGTTCATAGCATGTAAGCAATGAACTTCTTGAAGTTTATTTAGACTTAAAAACGATCAATATGCTATAAATTATATATTTCACAAAATTGCTAAGTACGCTTATTATTTAACCCAGATTCTATCGCTGTAGTTTCTTCTTGGTATTTAGAAATGTGTTTTCTAGGCTTATCCAATCTCCGGATAAGCTTTTTTTTTGCCTGAAATTTTCCGAATACAGAAAAGAAGAGAATTGATGTATTTATTTAGCAAAATTTTATCAGGATTTTGATAGATCTTTACAATTTCAATACTCATCTAAATGATGGGGAAATGCGTCATATTTCTGAGTTTTATATTGGATTAATAATATTAAATACAAAATGTTAATGGTCAAATTTGCGCTGAAACAAGCAAGTCAATTGAAAATTTTAATATTATAAAAACAAGTGAATAATTACATGATTTCGCAAAACTACAACTCAACAGGTGGGCAGTTACAATAAAAATTTTGAATGATAGGCAGCGCAAAGTTGGACTTTGCTTCATAAACTTAACCAACAAGGAAAATATGGATGAAAAAAACGGCTTTATTATCTTTAAGTGTGATTGCTGTTTCATTGACTGCGGTCGGTTGTACTTCTGCCGAAACCACACAAAATCCTGAGACTGCTCAAGTAACCACAGGTCTGGGTGTTTCCACTCAGGCACAACTGGGGGGAATTGGCGTTCAGGCAGATACTTCAGTTCATGCGGGCGCTACCCACTCTGGCTCTGCTTCTCAAAGTTCACAAGCTGCCCAGTAATCACAGGGCTATCGCCAGGATGAGATGATTTCTTCTTAGAGTCTTAGAGAAAGCTTTCAGCTGATGGTTGCAATAGATGGTAGCTCGGCTTTTGCTATCATCTATCTTAAAAGTTATCGCAAAGTTTCGTTGCGGAGAGAATAATGATTTTATCAGCACAGTATTCAATTCTAGGCCGGATTGTTGATTCATTAAATAAAGGATATTGAGGGGGAGGAACTTGCAGTGGTGAATGAGATCATCTCTCACGCTGCTGATGTTCTCGATGATCTGAATCTCGACGGTGATCCCTGCGTTTTTCCTGCACTTTATGCAGTTGCCGTATATCCACCTTTTTACGCTGCTGTTCTGCGCGCTTACGTTCAAGTTCACGCTTTTGGTGATTCCAGCCGGACTGGTTATTGCGACGCTGTTTGGCGATTCTTTTCCGCTGTTCCAATAGATGTTGCTGTTCACGTTTTTTACGTTCCCATTCAAACTGTTTCTGGCGGTTCTGTTCCCACTGACGACGCTCAGACTCACGTTTTTTGCGTTCTAACTCTAAACGGTTTTGGCGTTGTTGATATTCCCAACGTTGACGATCCCGCTCACGTTCATAGCGATAGTCATAACTTGAACCATAAACGCGATCATAACGACGGTGGTAGCGATCATCATAAGCGCCATTGTAATAGCCACCATCTTCAGGAAATGCCACACAGCCTACAGCTAAAAATGTCGTAGCTAATGAGAGTATAATCAGTCTTTTAGCCATAACGTATATCCTTCTTATGGCAAGGAGTAGCAAAAACACTCCGAAATATACATGGAAATAGTCAATGACAAGGTATAAAAAGAAGATTAGCGTATGAATGTTTTTACTGTGTATACAGATGATTAGACTTATATAAGATTATGGTCACGCATGGGCTGACCATGTAGAAAATGTGAAGATTAAAATAAAAGGAAGATGCAATGATGGTTGCTTTTAGCCGAACTTTACAGACCGTGTTAGAAAAAGGTCAAGGTACAGCTGCACGTACTCTGGACCGGTTACCCAGTTTTGCACAAAAATCTTTAGTTAGAATTTTAAGATATCCCCACCAGTATCCTGAACTTGATCCCTTAATCCAATGCATGATGGCAGCCCAGTTAAAACGCGGCAGTAATGGCTTTGTGAGTGAAGATATTATCCATGCGCGTAAAAGCTTTGATTTGCAAATGCAGTCCATCAAAGCTAAACCTACACCGGTAAAACAGGTGGAAGATCTGCGTTTACCTTTACACAGTGGAACCATTTTCGCGCGACATTACCATCCTGCACCTACTAAAAAATTGCCCATGGTGGTGTATTTTCATGGGGGTGGCTTTGTTGTCGGCAGTCTGGATTCGCATGATGAAGTCTGTCGTTTACTGGCAGTGCATGCCAAAGTACAGGTTTTGAGTATTGACTATCCTTTAGCACCTGAAGCGAGTCCGAATAAACTGATTCAAACCTGTGAAGATGCCTTGGCATGGGTCTATCAAAACAGAAAGCAGCTTAAAATCTTGAAAAATAGGATTTCAGTTGCGGGCGATAGCGCTGGAGGAAATATCAGCACCGTAGTTGCACAACGAGCTGCTCATAAAGTGTATGCACCGCAAGCCCAATTACTGCTCTATCCGGCAGTGGATTTTAAAAGCCGTCATCCTTCATTTTATGCCTATAATGAAGGGCTGGTTTTAACCGGTAAAGATGTGGATTTTGTGACCCACTATTATGCAGATACCCATCAGGTCGAACTGGATGATCCGCTCATTTCCCCGACCTATGGCAAGCATGACAAATTACCTCCTACGTTTGTGGTGACTGCGGGGCATGATGTATTACATGATGAAGGGGAAATTTATGCTCATAAATTACGTCATCGCGGTGTGAAAGTGCATTATCAGGAATATAGCGATCAAGCGCATGGTTTTGCCAATCTAACGCCAGTGTCTTATCGTGCTAAAAAGTATTTTATTGAAATTAGTAAAAACTATAAAAAGTTTTGGGATAAACACGCTTAGCTGTTTAGCTTGAGAACAAGCTGGAATATAAAGGTGTTTCACGTGAAACACTTTTTTATTTTTTCTCAATTTTAGCTTTAGGTAAGGTGAGGCTAAATTCTGGCACGTAAAAACTGTGCAAATAGCGGGCCTGAGAAAAATCGGGGAATATGTCCTGGGTGTTTTTCCAGCTGGCTTGTTTTAATTTGCTGAGTTTACCGCGAAATTGTGGAGTGAATTGATAGCGTAAACCTTGCCAGGCTTGGTAAATGTTGAGCAGCCGTGCAGGTAAATGGTGACTATTCACATAAAACGTCTGACTATGTTTATATTTCTGCAAGTGCAAACTCATTTCTTGCTGTTCAAAGCAAATCTTGCAATACACCACATCATCATGGATGAGCCATTCAAACTGGGCCAGCTGTTTTGGAATTCCCCAAAAGTGTTGACCGTTGACCATCGAACTTTCGGTAGAAACATAAATTTTAGGAATAGAAGACAAGCGCCTTTTACTGATTAAAGGATGATCCAAGATCAGCAATTCATCATATGGACCTACAGGAGAATCATGATAACGAACCAAAATCACCTGTACCACGCGGCCAATCGGAGAGGGAGCAATATAAAAATTCTGATGCTGCTCAATAAATTTGGGTGTTAACCAGTAATTCAAAATAAAAGCATCCCCATGTAAATGCCACGGTGGATAAAGGGAAAAAGTAGTTGTGTTTAATTCTTTGCTCATTGTCATACTCGTTTTATCTCAAAAAGAGAAGCTGTTATATTTATATTGAAAGATTAATATATCGACATTCACAATTACAACTTAACGTAGAAGAGTAAAGAAATGTTAAATAAAGCCTTATTTGCTATTAGTGTTGCATGTATGAGTTTGCAGGTGATGGCTGCAAATACCTTGGTAGAAATGAAAACGTCTATGGGAAATATTGAAATAGAGTTATTTAATGACAAGGCACCTATTTCTGCAAAAAACTTTGAAGGCTATATAAAAGATAACTTTTATAACGGCACGATTTTTCACCGGGTGATTCCCGGCTTTATGATTCAGGGTGGGGGAATGAATGCCAACATGGTAGAGAAACCGACCAAAGCACCCATCCAGAATGAATCTTATAATGGAGTAAAGAATGCACGTGGCACTTTGGCCATGGCACGAACCAACAAGCCAAATTCTGCAACAAGCCAATTTTTTATTAATACGGTAGACAATGACTTTTTAAACAGAAGTCAGATGAATGCCGGTTATGCGGTGTTTGGTAAAGTCACTAAAGGCATGGATGTGGTCGATAAAATCAGTCAAGTACCGACTGCAAACTTTGGCATGCATCAAAATGTACCCAAGCAAGCTGTGAAAATTATTAGTGTGAACATTAAAGCAGCAGAAGAGAAAAAGTAATAAAAAATAAAGCAGAAATATTTAATTCATATTTTTGCTTTAAAATTATATGTTTATATTTAAATTAGAATAAAAATGAACCAAAATAGTGCATAAAAATACATCACTCAATAAAACAATCAGTTAAAAGCACTTGCACGTGTACGAAATTGCCCTATAATGAGCTCATCCCGACGCGATACAGCAAACGAACTTAGCTGAACAGGTTAAGTTGTTAGATGTGTATTGTGTTATATTTTCTACTGACGAAGTGGAAAATAGATCATTAAGAGATTATGAAGAACAACTTGTGTGGATTTTTACTGGTTGATCGATCGAAATTATTTTCATTGATTGATGGTAGAAATTACTCGAAGTTTATTTGAGCAAA
>NZ_JBNCAT010000021.1:0-49554 GCF_049808495.1 Acinetobacter sp. G11 | reverse complement strand
ATTTATTTGAAAGGAAACTTTTAAGGTCACTCTTTGTGCCTGATAAAAAATGGCGAAAACAAGAAGAACCTCAATTGAGGTTCTTCTTGTGATATTTGTGGGACAGCAGTGCAATGAATGGCTCTTTTTTCAATGAGTGTGTCCCGTCCTGAATAAAGTTGACACTTTCTAAACCTCAATTTGGAGAGTGTAATGAAAACAATCATCAAAAGAACTCAACGAGATTATAGTCTCGCTTTTAAATTTTCGGTTGTTGACCAAGTTGAAAATGGTGAAATGACTTATAAACAAGCACAGGATCGATATGGTATCCAAGGATGTTCCACAGTTTTAGTTTGGCTTCGGAAGCATGGTCGGTTAGATTGGCGTAAAGGTTCACCTTTTTCAAATAGAGGACAGCCCATGTCTGCCCCACGTTCTTTAACACCTGAACAACGGATCAAGCAATTAGAAAAGGAATTGCTTGATACACAAAGAAAAGCCGAATTCTTTGAAGCAGTCATTGAGGTGCTTGAGAAAGAATACGGAGTAAAACTCGTAAAAAAGTCAAGAGGCATATCATCTGCCAAAAGCAAAAAGAAGTAGGCTTAAGTGTTTCACAGTGTTGTCGATATGCTGGCTTTAGTCGACAGGCTTTCTATAAGCAGTGTAAACACGCGACTTTACAAGCAGATCAAGACCGTTTGATTCTTCGACATGTACATTTACAACGTGCCTTACATCCATGTATTGGCACACGTAAATTACATTACTTATTGCAACATCAGGCCCACATACAGGTTGGTCGTGATCATCTGTTTAAGTTGTTGAAAGAACATCGACTATTGATACAACCGAAACGTTCATATCACAAGACAACACAGAGCCATCACCACTTTTATTGTCACCCTAATTTGGTGAAGAACGGGCAATTGAAAGCGGAGCGTATTGAACAACTTTGGGTCTCTGATATCACTTATCTCCCCCTTCAACAGGGTGAAGCGTATCTCAGTTTAGTCACAGATGTCTATTCGAGAAAGATTGTTGGTTATCATGTGCATACTGATTTAACAGCTTTATCTGTGTCGCAAGCCTATAAGCAGGCATTGAAGAGACGACATAATGTAGGTGATCTCATTCATCATTCTGATCGAGGAATACAGTACTGCTCCAAACTCTATCAAGCAGTGCATGCAAAATATGGCATCACCTGTTCGATGACAGATGGTTATGACTGTTATCAAAATGCATTAGCTGAACGAGTCAATGGCATACTCAAAAATGAGTATTTACTTCGTAGGCCTAAGGATTTGCATGAAGCAAAAAAGTGGGTGGCAGATTCGATTCATATCTACAATCATTATAGGCCACATCAAGCCTTAAATTATAAAACGCCCGATGAAGTACATCGAGCGTTTTATTGAAAATAAGTGTCAACCTATTTTAGGACTAGACAGTGGGCTTATTTCAAGAAACGCTGATAACCCAGGTTGTTGGTGATTTCTGCATACGGATAGGTGATACTTTCCAAGGTTTCGATTAAACCATCTGGATTCTGTTGGGCATCTTCAGCTTCGAGGCCTACAAGTACACGACCTTCGGCTGCACCGTGGTTACGGTAGTGGAACAGGGTAATGTTATGGGTAGGTCCTAAGCGTTCCAGGAAGGTGAGTAAGGCACCTGGACGTTCCGGAAATTCGACACGGAACAGACGTTCATTTTCAATGTCTGCATGACCACCGACCAGATAGCGGATATGCAGTTTTGCCACTTCATCATCAGACAGGTCATCTACATCGTATTGAACTTTCAAGGTTTCATAAATGTCGTGACGTTCTTTTTCACCACCTTTCAGGCTGATGCCGACAAAAACCTGTGCAGCACTGGCATCACTGGCGCGATAGTTGAATTCCGTGATATTACGGCCTTGCAGGGCACGGCAGAAATTCAGGAATGAACCTTTTTCTTCTGGAATGGTCACGGCAAAAATGGCTTCTTTACGTTCACCGAGCTCCGTACGTTCGGCAATATAGCGCAAGCGGTCGAAGTTCATGTTGGCACCGCAAACGATCGACACCATGTTTTTGCCTTCAAGTTTATGTTCAGCCACATATTTCTTGATTCCCGCCAGTGCCATGGCACCTGAAGGTTCTACAATGCTGCGGCATTCGTCATAGGTATCTTTAATTGCAGCACAGATTTCGTCTGTGTTCACCAGTACCACATCCGGCTCAACAATTGGACCCGAGTTGTCTGATTTTTGCATACGAATCACATCAAACGGTTTTTCACCAATTTGAGCGACCGCCGTACCATCAGCAAATAAACCTACCGAAGGTAAAATCACACGTTCATTGGCTTCAAAAGCGGCTTTTAAACATGCCGATTCATCATATTCCACCGGAATGACTTTCACGTGTGGCGCAACATCGCCCAGGTAAGCTGCAACACCGGCAATCAAACCGCCACCTCCAACGGCAACAAATACATATTCCACATCACGCCATTGACGCAAAATTTCATTGGCAATGGTGCCTTGACCGGCCATCACCAGTTCATCGTCATAAGGGGGAATAAAGGTCATGCCATCTTCGGTAGCGCGTTGAATCGCATATCTGTTGGCAACATCGAAAGAATCGCCGTGCAAGACCACTTCACCACCCAAACGTTTTACTGCCTGAACTTTAATGTCAGGCGTGGTTTTTGGCATGACAATAATGGCGCGAATTCCCAGTTTTTTACCAGATAGGGCCACACCTTGTGCATGGTTACCTGCTGAAGCCGTAATAACGCCACGTTCCAACTGAGATTTCGGTAATTGACTAATACGGTTGTAGGCACCGCGTAGTTTAAAGGAAAAGACAGGTTGCAAATCTTCGCGTTTAAAGCGAATGTTGTTGTTTAGCTTTTCACTAATTCGTGGCGCTGCTTCGAGTGGAGTTTCGATTGCAACGTCATACACCGTTGCTTGTAATATTTGTCGAACCAAACGAGACAGCATGTTAATTTTCCATCTAACAGTTTAAAATAGGCCTTTATTGTAACAAACCCCTGTACATTTGGGCTGTTAAATCAGCAACAAATGTCAAAAAATAGTTGAGCCAAGTTATGAGTCTGTATGCTACCCAAGATGAAAAGAAACAAGCTGCTGCAAAAGCCGCTTTAAAACACTTGCCTAAAGGCGGGATTTTGGGGGTAGGTACAGGAAGTACAGTGAACTTCCTCATTGAATTATTGCCAGAATTGCAACTGGAAGCTGCGGTTGCAAGTTCTGAAGCGACTGCCGAGCGTCTGAAAAAATTGGGCATTGAAGTGGTCGACATGAACTCTGTAGGTGGTCTGGATGCCTATGTAGATGGCGCTGACGAAATTGACCGTCACATGCATATGATTAAAGGCGGCGGCGCTGCACTGACCCGTGAAAAAATCGTGGCATCGATTGCAAAGAAATTTGTCTGTATCGTGGATGATTCAAAATGGGTTGAGCAATTGGGCCGTGATTTCCCGCTTCCTGTAGAGGTCATTCCAATGGCGCGTTCTGCGGTAGCCCGTAAAATTGTTTCACTCGGCGGTGACCCGGTTTACCGTGAAGGTGTAGTGACAGATAACGGCAATGTGATTCTAGATGTGCACAACCTGAATATCTTGAATGCGCTTGAACTTGAAAAAACCATTAACAACATTCCAGGTGTGGTGTGTAACGGTATTTTTGCGTTGAATAAAGCCGATATTGCTGTAGTTGCAACAGACAACGGCATTGAAGAGCGTACTGCGGTTTAATCCATTAATTCAATAGATAGAATCCCCCTAAATCCCCCTTTGCTAAAGGGGGACTTTTAAAAGCCCCTCTTTGAAAAAGAGGGGTTGGGGGAGATTAAAAAAACAAATGACCCTAAACAATCTACCTGAAATCCAGATTATCCGTCATGCGCGAGCGAAACGTTTGCGCTTGCGTGTTGACTCGGCCCAAATTCGTTTAACTGTGCCGCTACTGTGCAGCAAGCGAAAAATTCAAAACTTTCTGGATCAGGCTGAAGAATGGTTGCTGAAAACCTGGCAACAGCAAGCACAGCATATACAGCAGCAGATATTGCCGAATGAACTAAAGCTTTTTAATTTAGAGCAACCTTTACAGATTATTTATCAAGTTCAAAAACACTCATTTATTTTCGATGATCAGAATTTACAGCTATTCATTAGTGACCGTCAGCCTGAACAATATTTAAAAGCTTTCGTAATTGCTTATGCCAAGCAGCATTTGCCCATTTACTTAGAGCAAACCAGCCAGGAATGTCAGCTGAATTTTGGAAAATGTTCAATCCGACAACCGAAAACGCGCTGGGGGAGTTGCTCGGCCAAACATGACATTATGTTGAATGGTGGGTTGGTGTTGTTTCCTGAACAGGTGATCCGTTATGTCTGTGTGCATGAGCTGGCACATACCCGGCATTTTGACCATAGTCCAAGGTTTTGGGCAGAGGTGGGGAAACATGATGCAAATTATCAGCAACATCGCAAAATTTTAAAAAGTACTCCAATGCCGTATTGGTGGTGCACTTAAAAGAATTCGGCGGATATCCAGCATCACTTAAAAATTACTCGGGTCATATTTGTCAGCCTGATATAAATAGATGATTTTGCATTCCTAAACTGTTCTGAATGGCGAATATAGAGTCTTTAAGAATTTATCAACGTTTGGATAAAAACTGCAGTTGAGTATTTTTTATTATTTTACGCAGTAAATAGCCTAAGCAAATCAAATATTCCATAACTGTAGTTTCAGTTAAAATAAACCATAAAAATTAGAATTTTGCTTAAAATAAAGTGGAATAGAGTGGCGTTAAGTCAGCTGGTTTTTTGATGTGTACTCCAGCATTGTTCTTCTATTTGTTATTGCACTGTTTTAGAGTATGGAAAAATCTGTTCCCAAATTCTAACAACCTTGGGGACAGTACTTGCTGTGATTAGGTTATCGACTAGTAGTGATGCGATTATATTATTGGCTTTAGCGGGATTTTTTCTGCTGTCTATCTGGGTTGCCGAAGCTGGAAACAGCTAATTCATGAACTGAAAATAGGGCTGAGAAACAGGTCTAAAATTTATAAAAAAACATCAAACCTTTGAGAAATGGTTTAGAAAACGTGAACTTCCTGTCATACTACGCAGTTACGAAATGGAAACTTTTGATTTGAGGTAGTGATCGTGATTACTGTTGGTATTGTCGGTGGTACAGGTTATACAGGCGTTGAATTGTTGCGTCTTTTACTACGACACCCAAATGTACAGGTAAATGTACTGACATCACGTACCGAAAATGGTCGCCGTGTCGATGACATGTTCCCAAGCTTGCGTGGTCATACCGACCTTCAATATTCAGATTTGAACATTGATGAGCTGAAAAAATGCGATGTGGTTTTCTTTGCAACCCCACATGGTGTAGCCATGAAACATGCGGCAGAACTGGTGGCAGCGAATACTAAAGTCATCGACTTGGCGGCAGATTTCCGCTTACAGGACTTGGCACAATTTGAAAAATGGTATGGTCTTGAGCATTCCTGCCCAGATATTTTAAAAGATTCCGTTTACGGTCTGTCAGAACTGAACCGTGACAAAATTAAAAATGCCAAGGTGATTGGTAATCCGGGTTGCTATCCAACGACTGTGCAACTTGGTCTTGCACCATTATTTAAACAAACTGAAGCATTGGTGAAACCGGAAAGCATTATTATTGATGCAAAATCCGGGGTATCTGGTGCAGGTCGTAAAGCCAGCCTCGGCATGATTTATTCTGAAAATGCCGATAACTTTAAGGCCTATGGCGTTGCAGGTCACCGTCATCATCCTGAAATTGTGGAAGCACTGGAAAATATTTCCGGTCAAAAGGGCGTGTTCGATCACATCGTTTTTGTACCGCATTTGGTGCCGATGATCCGTGGCATGCTCAGCACGATCTATATTGATTTGACAGATGCAGGGGATGCTGCGGACTTGCAAAGCCTGTATGAACAGTTTTATGCCAATGAACAGTTTGTAGATGTAATGCCTGCCAACAGCTCGCCAGAAACACGTTCGGTGCGTGGTGCGAACCAGCTCCGAATTGCCTTGTATAAACCGCAACCGAAAAAACTGATTGTGTTATCTGTACAGGACAATCTGGTGAAAGGTGCGGCAGGACAGGCGGTACAAAATATGAACCTGATGTTTGGCTTTGCTGAAAATGCAGGTCTTGCTGGAATTGGTTTATTACCATAAAAAACGTTTTTCGACTTCACACACATTTGGATTTGGATTTAAATGTGTGCTTTGAATGAATCAAAATTAGAGATGACGATGCCGAATACAGAATCAAATACTCCGTCACAGCTACCTTTTCTGAGTAAAAAACCTTTTTTAAAAGGGAATTTGCCGTTGGCAATTGGTGCTGCCATTTTGGTAGCAGGCAGTGGTTTATTGGGTTATTCGGTTGGGCATCGGCAAGGTTTGACTGCAGTGGGCTATGAAGCAGATGCAGAACAGCTGGTCGAAGTGGTACAAAAGCAAAAGAGCAGTTTGCAAACACTGAACAAGAATTTGAATCTGGCTGTACAGGAACGTGATGTTGCAGTCAGCAATTCAAATGATTTGTTTGTTGCTTTGAATCAGGCTCGTGAAGATAAGGCCCAGTCTGAAGGTTTGGCCGTAATCTACCGGGAAGTGTTACGCCAGCGTGGCGGTTTAAGCCTGACCATACAAAATATCGGCATTAAGCCCTTGCCGGAAAATGCTTATGAATACGAGCTGGATCTGGTTCAAGTCAGTCCGAATCGACGGGGGATTTCCGGAACTGTAGAGTTACGCTTGATTCAAGGCACTGAAGTTTTAGTGGTTCCTATGGAAGACAAAAACTTTAACTTTGAAGATTATGAACGCTTAACCGGACGCTGGACCATGCCTAAAGGCTTTACGCCACAATTCATTGAAGTGCGTTTAAGCGGTGCAACAAGTACACCAGTGATTAAACGTTTTAGTTGGGGTCGTGGCAAACCGATAGAGAGTCAATCGGCATTTATTTCTGAAATTCCTCAAGCAGAAGCAAATGCACAATAAATGTGAATTAAAAATCCTATGCGAATGAATAAGCGTCATCATTGTTTAAACACCCTCAAGAATTCTTTTCATCAATCGGGATATGTCGACTGGCATATTAGTCCACGCTTAAGTAATGACTCGCAGGATGATTCAGAAGGGACTGACGGGGATATTGCGGTACAAACCGCTCCCCCTGAATTAAAACGTCCACCCTTGTATGCTGTCGTCTTAATGAATGACGATTACACCCCTATGGACTTTGTAATTGAAATTTTACAACAATACTTTGCTTTGAATCTTGACCAAGCGACCCAAGTAATGCTAACTGTACATTATGAAGGGAAAGGTGTTGCAGGCGTTTATCCACGAGACATTGCGGAAACGAAAGCGAACCAAGTCAATAATTATGCTCGGTCTCAAGGTCATCCATTACTTTGCCAGATTGAGCCAAAAGATTAAGGGGATTACATGCTCAGTCGTCAATTAGAAGTATCCTTACGTTTGGCTGTCAGCATGGCTCGTCAAAAGAGACATGAGTTTCTCACGGTTGAACATTTATTGTTGGCTTTACTGGATAATGACTCTGCGGTAAATGCGCTGAAAGCATGTGGAGCAGACATTATCGTTCTTCGTAAAGAACTGGAAGAATATGTTGAGCAACACACCCCTAAATTAGGCGAACATAGCGATCAGGCGCCACATCCGACTGAAAGTTTTGACCGTATTCTGCAACGTGCAATTTTCCATGTGCAATCCAGCGGTGGTGATCGTACGGTTGAAGGTGCAGACATTCTTGTTGCAATGTATTCTGAACGTGATTCTTTTGCGGTTTACTTGCTTAAACGCCATCAAATTAACCGTTTAACATTAACTCAATATTTATCTCACGGTACACGTAAAGAAGACGTACAGGCTGAAGAGGAAGTGGAAGAGCTGGATGGAGAAACATCAAGTTCGTCAAATGCAGGTCCACTGGATTTATACACCACCAATTTGAATGTGGAAGCGCAAAAAGGCAAAACAGATCCTTTGATCGGGCGCGAAAAAGAAATCGAACGTACGGCACAAATTTTATGCCGTCGCCGTAAAAACAATCCCTTGCTGGTCGGTGATCCGGGTGTAGGTAAGACCTCAATTGCAGAAGGCTTGGCTTGGTTGATCGTTAACGGTAAAGCACCTAAGCCACTTGCAAATGCAGAAGTATATAGTCTGGATATTGGTGCCTTGGTTGCAGGAACCAAATATCGCGGTGACTTTGAAAAGCGCCTGAAACAATTGCTGAATGCGTTAAAAAAGAAACCGGAAGCGGTGCTCTTTATTGATGAAATTCACATGATTATTGGCGCTGGCTCAAGTATGGGCAGCACCATGGATGCATCAAATTTAATCAAGCCGGCATTATCGAATGGAACTTTGCGTTGCATAGGTTCAACCACTTTTCAGGAATACCGTCAGGTGTTTGAAAAAGATCATGCACTGTCTCGCCGTTTCCAGAAAATTGATGTCAATGAACCTTCTATTCCAGAAACCATTGATATCTTGCGAGGCTTAAAATCCAAGTTTGAAGATTTTCATCACGTACAGTATGAAGATAAAGCTTTGGTTTCTGCAGTGGAGTTATCAGCCAAGTTTATTAATGACCGTTTCTTGCCAGACAAAGCAATTGATGTGATTGACGAGGCAGGGGCTCAACGCCGTTTGAAAGCTGAGCAAGATGATACGTTGATTACGGTTGAAAACATTGAAGATATCATCTCCAAGATTGCGCGTATTCCACCGAAAACCGTATCCAAAGATGATAAAACGGTGCTTTCCAACCTTGAGCGTGATCTTAAACGTGTGGTGTTTGGTCAGGATGAAGCGATTGAAGCATTGTCCTCAGCGATTAAATTATCACGTGCCGGCCTGAAATCACCGGATAAACCTGTCGGTAGCTTTGTTTTTGCAGGTCCAACCGGGGTAGGTAAAACTGAAGTAACCAAGCAATTGGCAAAATTGTTGGGCGTAGAGCTGGTCCGTTTCGATATGTCGGAATATATGGAGCGTCATGCAGTTTCACGTTTAATTGGTGCGCCTCCGGGATATGTGGGTTTCGATCAGGGTGGTTTGCTGACCGATGCGATTCATAAGAGTCCACATTGTGTATTGCTGCTGGATGAAATTGAAAAAGCGCATCCGGATGTATTTAACTTATTGTTGCAAATTATGGATCATGGCTCGTTAACAGATAATAATGGTCGCAAGTCAGATTTCCGTAATGTGATTCTGGTACTCACCACTAATATCGGTGCGGAGAGCATTTCACGTGTCAGCATCGGTTTTAGAGAGCAAGACAACAGCAATGACAATCAGGAAGCGATGAAACGCGCATTCTCTCCAGAATTCCGTAACCGTCTGGATGGGGTGATCCAATTCAAGGCATTGCCAACCACAATTATTGAAAATGTCGTGGATAAATTCCTGACTGAACTTCAGGCACAGCTGGATGATAAAAAAGTAATTCTTGAAGTGGATAAGAGTGCACGTGAATGGATGGCTGAAAATGGCTATGATCGTTTGATGGGTGCTCGTCCAATGCAACGCCTGATTCAGGAACACCTGAAAAAACCGCTTGCTGAAATGATCCTCTTTGGTGAATTGGCAGAACATGGCGGTAATGTTGCGGTTTCTGTGAAGAAAGAAAATGGTAAAGCGGTCGGTCTTAAACTGGAAGTGTTTGAAGATCAAACAGCGGAACCTGCTTAATCAAAACCATTAATAAAATAACCCGTGTTCGCACGGGTTATTTTATTTTACTTGCTCGCATTCTGATCCTTTCCTGAAAATTTAAAATTATGGATATTCAACTGCATAAGGTTATTACTACATGTCTATTATTTTTAGTCACTGCTGTGATGGAGATTTTAGGCTGTTACTTCCCTTATCTGATTCTGAATCAAGGAAAATCCCATTGGTTATGGTTGCCTACGGCTTTGGCCTTGGCGGTATTTGTCTGGTTGCTGACTTTGCATCCTGCTGCCTCGGGGCGAATTTATGCAGCCTATGGCGGCATTTATATTTTTACCGCTTTAATGTGGCTACGTTTTGTTGATCATGTCACTCTGACACGTTGGGATATGCTAGGAGGATTGGTGGTCATACTGGGTGCGATGCTTATTATTTTACAGCCGCAAGGTTTGATACGTTAGTCAACTAACGTATCAAGATACTCTCTTAAAAAGAACATTCACTATTTTTAATTTTAAAGTCATAGTTTTTACTTTCTGATGACAACTTTAATTCAACATGATAGGGATTGACACGCTGAAATTCATTTTCAAACAATAAGCTGCAGTTTTGCAGGATATTTTTTCTAAGCAGCTTTTTGACTTCCTTATCTCCTACATCCTGAGCAAACTGGGCAAAATCAGGCGTGGTAATAATGCCTTCAATCTTTACTTCATTCGCGCTCATTTGGTACTTTTCCATCAGCATGTTTTGATCGATCTGGAAAGGCAGGGTGCGCGAATCTTCATCGCTGATCACATCTAAAATTTCATTTAGGGCTTTGCGGTCTTTGATTTTATAAGATGAATCCAGAATTTGCTTTTTAACAAAATATTGATCAAGTTCGGTGGCTTTTGCATGTGCGGTATTGAATATGAGAAAAGTGCTGAAACAAAAAAATATTGTTTTAAATGGCATGATCATCATCACTTAAAATGTTTATGGTCTAAATTAAACAATTTATAAGCATAAAAAAAGCACCCGAAGGTACTTTTTTAGAAAACTTTAGGTCGAAAATTTAATCTTGTTTTAAATTCTCGTTTAACAAGAATTCAACCAGCGCTTTTTGTGCATGCAGGCGGTTTTCAGCTTCATCCCAAACCACGGCATTTTTGTGGTCGAGCATGTTTTCTGAAATTTCTTCGCCGCGGTGAGCGGGTAAGCAGTGCATGAACAGGCAATCCGGGTGTGCAAGATCCATTAAACGCTCATTGACCTGATAATCAGCAAAGGCTTTTTCACGGATTTTTTGCTCTTCTTCCTGGCCCATGCTCGCCCAGACATCAGTCACGATCAGGTCGGCATTTACCGCTGCATCTTCAGCCGAATCGACAAGTTCGACACAATGCGCAAATTCGGTCAGGAATTTTTCTTGCGGCTCATAGCCTTTAGGCGCTGCAATTTTAAGTTTAAAGCCCCACATGTGCGCTGCTTCAATATAAGAGTTGCACATGTTATTGCCATCACCAATCCAGGCAACGGTTTTACCTTCAATTGAACCACGATGTTCGAGGTAAGTTTGCATGTCAGCCAATAATTGGCAAGGATGGTGATCATCTGTTAATGCATTGATTACAGGTACTTTTGAATAAGAAGCAAAACGCTCAACGATGTCATGGCCAAAAGTACGGATCATCACGATATCCAGCATGCTCGATATCACGCGCGCCGAATCTTCAACTGGCTCACCGCGACCAAGTTGGGAGTCGCGTGAAGAAAGGAAAATTGCGCTACCACCGAATTGACTCATGCCAGCTTCAAACGAAACACGTGTACGAGTACTGGATTTTTCAAAAATCATACCCATGACTTTACCAACGAAAGGTTGGAAAACTTCATTGTTATGCTGCTTACGCTTGAGTTCAATCCCGCGTTGCAAAATCTGGTTAAGTTCTAAAGTCGATAAATCACGTAAAGTCAGAAAGTGACGGAGAGCCATCATTTACTCCACAATAACCGCTGAAAAAATCATCAGCAATTAGTTGCTGGTTGGTTAAGAAAAAATACGGAATCGGCTAATATACTATATGCGAGACAAATTGCAAAAAATCTAATGAGGTTGATGACCTTCCAGGAAGCGATCTACACAATAAGTGATGTAATTGATGGTTTCTTGATCATTTTCACCGATTGGAACACCCATGAGCACGCACCATTCAATATTACGGATAATGCCAAAATACAGTTGAGCAGAATAAATCGGTTGTTTACATTGAATCATCCCGATTTCATCCGCTTTGGTTAGCGCATTGGCTATAGCAATTTGAATATGCTTTGGACCCTGTTCGTGAATGTAGAGGGCGAGTTGTGGGCTGCGCTGTGTCTGTTCAATGATTAAGCGAAGGAAGGCAGCATTCTCTGGAAGCATCAAGTGCTGTTTAACATTCATCAGGGTTTGAATTAAATAGGCACGAAGATCATCTTTGCCGTGTTCAAACGGGATGCAAATGTCTTTAAAAAACTGTTCCCGACGATAATCGCAAATCGCGGTGAATAGGCCTTCTTTATTGCCGAAAAATTTGTAGATTGACGCTTTGGAACCGCCTGCATGATTGACAATGTCATCCAGAGACACAGCATCATAACCATGTTTCAAAAACAGCTCATTGGCACTGAGTAAAAGCGCCAGACATCGTTCATGACCACGTTTTGTTTGTGGTGTATCACGAGCGAGTGGTTCTAATTGAGCGAGTTCTTGCATATGGCGTATTGGCTTCAATAATTAAAAAATGAAATCAATTGCAATTATAGCAAAAATATGCACACATTTCTTGAAATAAAGGCGTTGTCTTATTTTGAAACAATTATGAAGAAACGAAATATTACTATAGTTTTGCTGAATATTTGACTAAAGTTATAGAGTAAAGATTCTAAATAGTCATGGTCACACAGGGGTTTATGGATATACTCAAACTTCGATAAATAAAGTGAAACTGTGGAAAGGAAGATGACACAACAAATGTCTGCAGGCTTAAGATTTAGACAAGCACTGGAAGTGGAAAAGCCATTACAAATTATCGGCACAGTAAATGCCTATGCAGCCATGATGGCAAAAGAAGTAGGTTATAAAGCCATTTATGTATCGGGAGCAGGCGTTGCCAACTATTCTTATGGCCTGCCTGACCTGGGTATGACCAGTTTAGACAATGTTCTTGAAGATGTACGTCGTATTACCGAACGTGTAGACACACCGCTTCTTGTGGATATCGATACCGGCTGGGGTGGTGCATTTAACATTGCCCGTACCATTAAACAAATGATCTCTGCAGGTGCTGCAGCAGTGCATATTGAAGATCAGGTTGCACAAAAGCGTTGTGGTCACCGTCCAAACAAGGAAATCGTGTCACAGCAGGAAATGGTCGACCGCATTAAGGCGGCAGTGGATGCCAAAACCGATTCGAACTTTGTCGTGATGGCGCGTACCGATGCCTTGCAAAAAGAAGGTTTGCAAGCGGTAATTGACCGTGCATGTGCATGTGTGGAAGCGGGTGCAGATGCGATTTTTGCTGAGGCAATGACCGACATTACCATGTATAAAACTGTCTGCGATGCAGTAGGCGTGCCGGTATTGGCAAATATTACCGAATTTGGTGATACGCCTTATTACACTGTAGACGAGTTGGGTGAACAAGGCATTCGTATGGTGCTGTATCCACTTTCTGCGACACGTGCTATGCAGAAAGCGGCACTGGAAGTGATGCGTTCTATTCGTGAAAACGGTACGCAAGTGAATGTGCTGGACAAGATGCAACAACGTAAAGAGCTTTACGAGTTTCTTGATTATCATACGTTTGAGAACACTTTAGATAAACTGTTTAAATAAGTTTTTTAAATAAATAATTCAAAATGGAGAATTAAAAATGGCTGAAGGAAAAGTACTGACAGGTGCAGGATTACGTGGACAGGTTGCAGGTAAAACCGCACTTTCTACTGTTGGTAAGAGTGGCGCAGGCTTAACCTATCGTGGTTATGATGTGCAGGATCTGGCGGAAAATTGCCAATTTGAAGAGGTGGCTTATCTTATCTTCTTTGGTGAATTGCCAACGACTGAACAGCTTGCGGCTTATAAGGCCAAATTGAAATCTTTACGTCAGCTTCCACAAGCATTGAAAGAAGTATTGGAGCGCATTCCGGCAGATTCGCATCCGATGGATGTGATGCGTACCGGTGTGTCCATGCTAGGCAATCTGGAAACTGAAAAATCTTTTGATGAGCAGCAAGATGTTGCCGACCGTATTTTGGCGACTTTACCTGCAATCATCTGCTATTGGTATCGTTATAGTCACGATGGCGTGCGCATTGAAGAAAATACTGATGATGATTCAATCGGTGCTCAATTCCTGCACTTACTTCGTGGTGAAAAACCAAATGAACTGCATGAGCAGGTGATGAATGTATCGTTGATTCTTTATGCGGAGCATGAATTCAACGCATCTACATTTACTGCGCGCGTGTGTGCATCGACCTTGTCTGATATGCACTCATGTATTACCGGTGCCATTGGTTCACTGCGTGGTCCATTACACGGCGGTGCCAATGAAGCAGCGATGGAAATGATTGAAAACTGGACTTCTCCGGAAGAAGCCGAACGCGAAATGCTGGGCAAGCTGGAGCGTAAAGAAAAGATCATGGGCTTTGGTCATGCCATCTATAAAGACAATGATCCACGTAATGGCATCATCAAGATCTGGTCTGAGCGTCTGGCTAAAGATGTAGGTGATACCGTACTTTATCCGGTATCAGTACGCTGTGAAGAAGTGATGTGGCGCGAGAAGAAACTGTTCTGTAATGCGGACTTCTTCCATGCATCTGCTTACCACTTCATGGGGATTGCAACCAAACTGTTCACGCCAATCTTTGTGATGAGTCGTGTAACAGGCTGGGCAGCACATGTAATGGAACAGCGTGCAGACAACCGTATTATCCGTCCAAGCGCGGATTATACTGGTCCTGAACTGCGTAAAGTGGTTCCAATTGCAGAGCGTACTGCAGCTTAAGATAAAAGCATGAATAAAGCCTCGTAAGAGGCTTTATTTTTTTGCAGTCAGTAAAACCGGATCTTCAATGGTGTAACCTGTTTCAAAAGGAATGCCCAGGTATTTAACTACCGCTAGAATCTTCTGTTGTTGGGGAATCTTGTAGGCTTGGGATATGCTTAATCCGTAGCGATAAATGATTGCCTGATGGATCTGGCTTTTCAAGTTTTGACTGCTGAGCTGGTAGCTATAAGTATATTTCGGAATATATTGTTTCGGGTCATACCAGGATTTCTCTTTAGATGTGATTTTCTTTAACACCTGAATTTTGATGCCCGATTGAGGGAGTGGTGCAAGAGGGTTAAGCCGTTTTTTGATTTTTGCTATTTCCTTATCGAACTGCCGACTGTCTTGGTCATAATCAATTTTCCTGGTTTTAGGATTGATATACAGCGAATTCACCTGAATCAGCTTTTCCGGGTATTTGGTGTTTTTAAACTGATAATAATAAAGCTGCGGCAGGCGACCACGACCATCCAGATAATGTTTAAGCAGATAGACTTTTTGCTCTTTGCTTTCATAGCCCAGTACTTGAATATTTTGAGGTCCGCCTACGGTTGCAAAACAGGTGCAGGGCAGCAGTATCAGACTCAATGCGAAAGTTTTACTGTTAAACATGCTTAAATTCCCTGAATGAGTTGGGTGACTTCATCTGCAATATATTGAGTTAAAACCTCAAGGCGTTTGAAAGGCGTACCCTCAATAAAATATTGAAAATTGTGTATTTTATTTAAATACAAAATTGAGGTGAAAAATGTGCCTTCCGGTTTACTTTGTGTTGCACTACCGCCAGGTTTGAGTAAACCCGTACAAGCCACAATAATATCGGCTTGGGTAAACAGATTTTTTCCTTGCCTTGCCATTGCTTCTGTGACTTCAGCAGACTCGGCGGTGTATTTTTCTATCAGTTCAGCATCAATATGCAGGATATCAATCTTGATTGATGGGTCATAACTGACCAGTCCACCCAGTAAAATCTCGGCGCCACTGTTTTTGCAAATAGAAAACTGACTGGAAAGATAGCCCGAGCTGGCACTTTCGATAAAAGCAATTTTTAACTGATGTGTTTCGAGTAAATCACAACATTGTTTTATCATGGGTTTATCTCTCAACATAAATGCTATTTGTTCTGCTTTTTTATCTTTGGGATACTTCACTTACATAGGATTAAAGACAGAAACCAATTTTTCATTTTTGGGTTTGTTTTTAAATCAGTATTCTTTGTGCTTCACTAGATGTTTTTCATAAATCAAAAAATGTTCAATATAAGATATTTTAAATCAGCACGGTCTCATTTAACTGATTTAATTCTTTTACCTTCTCGTAGGCAATCTCTCTACTTTTGAAAGGTCAAAAGTAGACAAAAACCTTTTGTTTCCCATACACGACATCCTTGTCGTGATGGGAAACGTGTGGCATCCATGCCACACTCATGAAGCTGATATCGACTAAAATCTAATTTAATTTCAGCTTTACCAACAATTATTAGTTTCTAAAATGATTTATGAAAGAAGTTTACTTTATCTCGATTGTTTTTAAATAAAAAATTTATTTAGAATCTATAAATTATTATTGATCTCTCATACACCACAATAAAAAACCCGCCATAAAGACGGGTTGTTGAAACTGACTGGATTATTGATCCAGTGCAGGTGTTGCCGCAGCAATTGCCGCAGCAACAGCATCATCTTCAGTCTGAGCTTCATTATTTGATTTGGCTGGGGCTTCTGAAGCAGGTTTTGGTTCAGCTTTTGGTGCTTCAGGTTTAGCTGTTTCAGCCGCAGTTGGTTGAGGGGCTTCACGCACTTCACGACGAATGGTTGTCGTCGTATTTGGCGTTTCTTCACGTTCAACTTCTACTTGTGCTGGAACTTGGGTGTCATTATCTTCAACAGCTTCCAAAGGGACAGCTTGTGCAGGCTGATTCACTTGCTCGGTTTGCTCGGTTGTTTCAACCTGTTCTTGCTCATCTTCTGGAGTTTCTTTTTTTACACACGCTGTTAAAAGTAAACTTGCTGCAATAGCACCACAAAGTAAAAGTTTGTTATTCATAATCGCACAAAATAAAGCATTAATTGGATGTCGCCATTATAACAGCAAATACGAATTTAAAAATCCTATCAGCTTGCTCTAATTTTTTATCGGAAATGCTGATAGAATAACCAATTGTTTATTGTTCTATGAATTGATGCGGAATGACTTTGCTTTATTGGTACAGAGTAAAGTAAAATCGCACAACATTGTAGGCCAATTTAGGCTCCATTGTACGAGAAACTTAATGACCCATTTTATTTTCGTTACTGGTGGTGTTGTATCATCACTAGGTAAAGGTATTTCAGCTGCATCTGTGGCTGCGCTTTTAGAAGCCCGTGGTTTAAAAGTGACCATGGTCAAAATGGATCCATACATTAATGTCGATCCAGGGACGATGAGTCCGTTCCAACACGGTGAAGTTTTTGTCACAGAGGATGGTGCTGAAACTGACTTAGACTTGGGTTATTACGAACGTTTCTTACGTCGTGCGAAAATGACCAAACTCAACAACTTCACATCAGGTCGAGTTTATCAGGACGTTTTAAATAAAGAACGTCGTGGTGACTATCTGGGTGGTACAGTTCAGGTTATTCCACATATTACCGATAATATTAAAGAACGTGTTCTTCGCGCTGGTGAAGGCTATGACGTTGCAATTGTGGAAATTGGCGGAACAGTAGGTGACATCGAATCTCTCCCATTCATGGAATCTGTACGTCAGTTAATGGTAGAGCTGGGTCATAAACGCACCATGTTGATGCACTTAACTTTGCTTCCATACATCAAGTCAGCAGCAGAACTCAAAACCAAACCGACTCAGCACTCTGTGAAAGAGCTGTTGTCTATTGGTATTCAACCTGACATCTTGATCTGCCGTACCGAGCATGATGTAGATGCAGATACAACCCGTAAAATTGCACTATTCACTAACGTGGAAGCGCGTGCGGTTGTGGTCTGTAAAGATGCACGTACTATTTATCAAATCCCGCGTACTTTTTATGAACAGGATGTTGACGATTTAATTTGTGAACGTTTTGGTTATAACGACCTGCCTGAAGCGGATCTTTCAGACTGGGACAATGTTGTAGAAGCTTTATTAAACCCTGAATACACAGTTCGTGTTGCAATGGTTGGTAAATATGTTGAGCTTCCAGATGCATATAAATCTGTAAACGAAGCGCTGCTTCATGCGGGCATTAAAAACCGCGTCAAAGTCCAAATTGACTATGTCAATGCTGAAGATCTTGAAAGCCAAGATGTAAATGAAGCGCTTAAAGAAGCAGATGCCATTCTGGTTCCAGGCGGTTTTGGTGAGCGTGGCACTGAAGGCAAAATGCGGGCAATCAAATATGCACGTGAAAACGGTGTACCATTCCTGGGTATCTGTTTAGGTATGCAGTTGGCAGTAATCGAATATGCGCGTAACGTAGCGGGTATCACTGATGCATCTTCAACAGAATTCAACCGTTCAACCAAATCACCGTTGATTGGTCTGATCACTGAATGGCTGGATGAGCGTGGTGAAGTTCAACAGCGTTCTGTCGATTCTGATCTTGGCGGAACCATGCGTCTAGGTGCACAAAAATCTGAACTGGTTGCAGGTACAAAAACTGCAGAAGTGTATGGTTCGAATGAAATTATCGAACGTCACCGTCACCGTTACGAAATGAACAACCGTTTCATTCCTGCTCTAGAAGAGAAAGGCATGAAGATTTCAGGTTATTCACCAGTACAACATTTGGTAGAAACAGTTGAAATTCCTCAACATCCTTGGTTTATTGCTGTACAATTCCACCCGGAATTTACAAGTTCACCACGTGATGGGCATCCGTTATTTGCCAGCTTTATTGATGCTGCGAAAAAACAGTACCAAAAAACCAAATAATGGCTGGGCAAGACTAAACTAGGAAAGTTTAAATGTCGCAATTAAAACCACAAGAAATTGTACGTTTAGGCGATATACAAATGGCAAATCACTTGCCATTTGTATTATTCGGCGGAATGAATGTACTTGAGTCAAAAGACCTTGCTTTTGAAATTGCAGAAACTTATGTGGATATCTGCAAGCGTCTGGAAATTCCTTACGTGTTTAAGGCAAGTTTTGATAAAGCCAACCGTTCAAGCTTGAACTCTTTCCGCGGCCCAGGCTTGGAAAAAGGGATCGAGTGGTTAGCGGACATTAAAAAACACTTCAATGTACCCATCATTACCGATGTACATGAACCTTACCAGGCTGCGCCTGTTGCTGAAGTGGCGGACATTATCCAGCTTCCGGCATTCTTGAGCCGTCAGACTGACCTGGTTGAAGCCATGGCAAAAACTCAAGCCATTATCAACATTAAAAAAGCCCAGTTCCTGGCGCCACACGAAATGCGTCATATTCTGCATAAGTGTCTGGAAGCCGGAAATGACAAGCTGATTCTTTGTGAACGCGGTTCGGCATTTGGCTATAACAACCTGGTTGTAGACATGCTGGGCTTCGACATCATGAAAGAAATGAATGTGCCGGTATTCTTCGATGTGACCCATGCGTTGCAAACGCCGGGCGGTCGTGCGGATTCTGCGGGCGGTCGCCGTGCGCAAATTACCACTCTGGCTCGTGCGGGTATGGCTACTGGTCTTGCCGGTTTATTCCTGGAAGCTCATCCAGATCCTGAACATGCCAAATGTGATGGCCCTTGCGCACTTCGTATGTCGCAACTTGAGCCATTCCTGGCGCAGCTGAAAGAATTGGATACCTTGGTCAAAGGTTTCAAAAAGCTGGATACACACTAAATTATATACACCTTGATGCCTTCTAAAGCATCGCGTTATTCATCAACTGAGGAATTGTTCATGAGTCAAATCGTTGACATTCGTGCACGTGAAATTTTGGACTCTCGTGGTAACCCAACCATCGAAGCAGACGTAATCTTGGCATCTGGCGTAGTTGGCCGTGCATGTGCACCATCGGGTGCTTCAACTGGTTCTCGTGAAGCTTTAGAACTTCGTGACGGTGATAAATCACGTTACTTGGGTAAAGGCGTTAAAACTGCTGTTAATAACGTTAACACAGTAATTCGTGATGCATTATTGGGTAAATCAGTCTTTGAACAAAAAGATATTGATAACACCATGATCGCGCTTGACGGTACGGAAAACAAAGAAAAGCTAGGTGCTAACGCAACTCTAGCTGTATCTTTGGCTGCTGCACGTGCTGCTGCTGACGAAAAGAAAATTCCTCTTTTCCAATATATCGCAGACCTTCGTAACAACAGCATTTTAACCATGCCTGTTCCAATGATGAACATCCTGAACGGTGGTTCACACGCGGATAACAACGTCGACATTCAAGAGTTTATGATTGAGCCAGTGGGCTTTACTTCATTCTCTGAAGCGCTTCGCGCGGGTGCAGAAATTTTCCACTCACTTAAATCAGTCCTTAAAAAACAAGGTTTGAATACTGCAGTAGGTGATGAAGGTGGTTTCGCGCCAAACCTTCGCTCAAACGAAGAAGCCATCACGGTTATTCTTGAAGCAATTGAAAAAACTGGCTACAAAGCGGGTTCTGACATCATGCTTGCGCTTGACTGTGCATCTTCAGAATTCTACAAAAATGGTCAATACATTCTTGCTGGTGAAGGCAACAAAGCATTCACAAGCAACCAGTTCTCTGACTACCTGGCTGGTCTTGTAAACCAATACCCAATCATCTCGATTGAAGATGGTCTGGACGAATCTGACTGGGAAGGCTGGTCTTATCTGACTTCTATCCTTGGCGACAAAATCCAGTTGGTAGGTGATGACCTGTTCGTAACTAATCCTAAGATTCTGCAACGCGGTATCAACGAGAAGGTTGCTAACTCAATCCTGATCAAATACAACCAGATCGGTACCTTGACTGAAACTCTAGATGCCATCTACCTTGCTAAGGCAAATGGTTACTCTACAGTAATTTCTCACCGTTCAGGCGAAACTGAAGATTCGACTATTGCTGATCTTGCAGTAGGTACAGCAGCAGGTCAAATCAAGACAGGTTCACTTTGCCGTTCTGACCGTGTAGCAAAATATAACCAATTACTTCGTATTGAAGAATTGACGAATGCTGCATATCGCGGTAAAGCTGAGTTCAAAGGTTTGAACTAAGCACATATCATGCTATCTCTATTCAATGTATTTGACTCCAAAGTGAGTAAAGCATTATTGGGCCTTGCGATCATTTTGATCGCAGGGTTTCAGTACTTATTCTGGTTTGGTGAAGGTGGTTACCATGATCATCAAAAACTAGCCCAAAAAATTCAACAACAAACAGAATTAAATACAGAACTCAAAGAACGTAACCGAGTTCTGGCTGCTGAAGTCTATGACTTGAAAAATGGGATTGAAGCCATTGAAGAGCATGCGCGTTTAGACCTGGGCTTGATTAAGCCACATGAAACTTTTGTGCAAATGAGTACCATTGGCACTCACTATAAACCGATTTATATTGACCCCAATGCCAAAGTTGATTTAAGAACCAATGAAAATGACACTGGAGCACCCGTAGAAAGTGCACCATAAAATTTGGGCAGTGATTCCTGCCGCTGGTTCCGGAAGCCGTTTTTCTAAAACTGAACTTAAACAATATCAGCAGATTCAAGGTCGAACCGTCCTTGAACATACCGTTGCACGTCTGAACCAGTTGCCGCTGGCAGGTTATGTTCTTGCTATTGGGGCACAGGACGATGTGGCAAAAACCTTAACATTCTCCCATCCTGAAAAGGCTCATTTTTGTCCGGGTGGCGCAGAGCGGGTGAATTCGGTTCTGAATGCCTTAAGCTATCTTGAAGTCTTTGCAGCTCAAGAGGATTGGGTGTTTGTCCATGATGCGGCACGTCCTTGTGTGACCCAAGACTGTTTGCAGCGTTTGGTGAATACGGCCATTCAGGACAATTGCAGTGCGATTTTGGCAATTCCCGTGCGTGACACTTTAAAATATGTGGCACAGGACAATGCGATTGTGAAGACAGTCAGCCGCGACCATTTATGGCAAGCTCAGACCCCCCAAATTTCAAGATTAGGCATCTTAAAGCATGCGATTGAAAAAGCCTTGCAGGATGGTATGACCATTACTGATGAAGCCAGTGCTTTGGAATACGTGGGGGAGCAGGTGAAAGTGGTACAGGGCCGATCAGATAATATTAAAATTACTTATGCCGATGATCTGGAACTGGCACGTTTAATCTTGGTTTCCCAGCAAGCAGTTTAAAGTCTACAAGATAAAAATGCAGAAATATGAGACTTAATGATGTTATTTAAACACTTTAAACTTATAATTTGCGCTGTCTCTAGCTTGTTCAAATATTTCAAATGATACCATCCCCCCAGTATCGTTTTTTACGTCACTCATTACGTGATGGTAGAAGCATTAAACATGACTCATCCAGATGGGCCAAACTGCACCTGGATCCGTGGCTGCTTGCATTTCTGTTATTGAATTCAATGCTGGGATTGATGGTGGTTTATAGTGCCACCATGCAGGATAGCAGTATGGTAATCCGCCAGGCGACCAGTTTTGGTGTAGGCTTTATCATCATGTTTCTTTGCGCCCAGGTTCCGCCAAAAGTTTACCAGGCGGTGAGTCCATATTTCTATGTGTTGGGCATGGTGCTCTTGGCATTGGTTCTGGTGATTGGCGATACGCGTTTAGGGGCAAAGCGTTGGTTGACCGTTCCGGGCATTGGCAGTATGCAGCCCAGTGAAATCATGAAATTTGCCATGCCGCTGATGATGGCATGGTATTTCTCGCGTCGTGCATTTCCACCTACATTCCTGCAAATTGTGACTGGACTCATTTTGATGATGATTCCGTTTGTACTGGTGGCACTACAACCCGACTTGAATATTGGTTTGATCATTCCCGGTGTTTTTGCCTTGTTCCTATGTGGCATGTCCTGGCGTTTGATTTTGGGGGCACTCACGGCTTTGGCGGTTGCGGCACCGGTTTTGTGGATGTTTGTACTGCAAACCTATCAAAAGAAACGTATCTTGACCTTGTTTGACCCTGAGTCCGATGCCTTGGGCGCTGGCTGGAACATCATCCAGTCCAAAATTGCCATTGGTTCCGGCGGTTTAACCGGGAAAGGATATTTGACCGGCACTCAGTCGCATTTAGGCTACTTACCCGAACACCATACCGACTTCATTATGTCGGCCTATGCTGAAGAATATGGCTTTATCGGGGTGTTTTTATTATTTAGCCTGTTTGCTGCAATTATTATTCGTTGCTTGATGATTGGCTTGAACAGCTTCCATAATTTTGGGCGATTGTATGCGGGTGCGATAGGACTGACATTCTTTTTCTTCGTGTTTTTAAACTCTGGGATGGCTAGCGGAATTTTACCTGTGACTGGAGATCCATTGCCATTGATGAGTTATGGTGGTTCAGCCGTCATTTCCTTACTGGCGAGTATGGGGATAGTGATGTCGATCCATACCCATCGTTGATGTTGATATTAATATTGAAAAGCTAGATGTGATCTGGCTTTTTTGTTTTTTGGGGAAATAAATGGATTTATTTGAACAATCTTGGTTGATGATGGATGAGCTAAATAGGGAACTGGAAAATTCTGAATTAATAGATGGGCTTATTCGATTAGATCTGGTCTATCAGTGCTGTTATATTTCAATGGAACATGGTGTGGCTGTTCAGTCATTATTAAAAGAAAAACTTTATACATCAGCACTTGCATTGTTTCGTATCCAATTTGAGTCTGTTGTGCGGGCATACTGGGTATTACTTAGGGCATCCAATGAGCAAATTTTGAAAATGCAGACTTTAAATGTGAGTGAGCTTTTTAAAAATGAAAAAATGCCAATGGTTTCCGAAATGATTGAACAGTTGAAAAATATAGAGGAAATAAAAAGTATAGCTTTGCAATTTGAAGAGTTTAAATTTTATTCATTAAAGCATCTCAACTCTATCGTTCATACGGGGAAACATTCGATTATAAGAAACGCAGTTGGTTTGACTCAAAAACAATCTTCTGATGTCATGAAACAATCAAATGGCTTTATTTCGATGGCAGCACAGATATTATTGCGGCACGCAGGAAAGGAAAAATGGATTCATATGCTTCATGCTAAATACCGGGAATGCTTTCAGATGGAAGAAGACATTAGGCCAGAAGAGAAGCAGAGAATTGATGCAATGTATAAAAGGCATGATTTAAAAAACCCGCAATTGCGGGTTTTTTATCATTTCTTGGTCATTAGGTGAGGAGCCAGGTGTAATAACCCCAGATCATCAATGGCCATGCGATATATGGACTAAACAGCCATTTCCACAGCCAGAACTTTGGCAGAAATCCTACGCCGTAAATAAATCCACCTGAAATGCCAATCATGATCATCATTAATGCACTGTGGTTATAGTGACCATTGGCATCCAGCATGAGGGCAGGGTGAATTAATAGCACGGTAGCAAGTGGCAATGCCATCAAAAATGAAATGGCCATTACAAATTTATTTGGCTTGCTTTCTTCTGCTGTCATTGCGATTTCCGTCATTGTTTATTCCTCATCCAAATCTTGATGATGTTCGATATAGAGGGCACTTAATACGCCTGCAAAGCACGCCATTAAAATCCCGAGAATCCATGCGAAATACCACATAATTTTATCTCCTAAAACACAGTCTTAGTACAGGCTGTGTGAATTCTCTTGAATATGTTTCTTGGTAATCACGCCCCACATCTTATAGTAACACCAAGTGGTGTAGCTCAAAATGATTGGAACAAAAATACAGGCCGCAACAGTCATTACAGTCAGTGTATTTTTACTTGATACCGCATCCCACATGGTTAAGCTGGCAACAGGATTGATGCTTGAAGGCATAAGGAATGGGAACAACGCAAAACCTGCAGTTAAAATTGCCCCAATGACCATGAGCGATGTGCCCAGGAAGCTTAAACCGGCTTTGGCTTTCGCAGCAGCTGCAATCACAATCAGGCTACCCAGGATTGCCATGATCGGTGCAATCATGGTGATTGGATAAGTCGAGTAGTTATTCATCCAGCCATGGTTGCCATTGGTAATGACTTCTTTGGCAAGAGGGTTGGCTACAGCGTTAGTGTCAAATGGTTGGGCTAAAGTATAGCCTTCAATATTACCGAAGTATAACCATGCACCAGCGCCCAGGAAGCAGACCAGGAACACCACACCCATCAATTGGGTTGCTTTGGCAGAACGCGCATGCAAGTCGCCATCGGTACGAAGCATCAACCAGGCACCACCATGCGCACTCAGCATGGATAAGCTGACGATACCGCAAACAAGGGCAAATGGGTTAAGTAGGGCAAAGAAGCTACCCGTATAAGTTGAACGTACGGTTTCATCTAAGGTAAACGGTACACCCAGGAACATATTACCGAAGGCAACACCGAAGACTAAAGCAGGAACTGCACCACCAACAGCCAAACCCCAGTCCCAAGAGTTACGCCATTTTTTGTTCTCAAGTTTAGAGCGATAGTCAAAACCTACCGGTCTTAAGAACAGGGCGAACAGTACGAGTAAGAGTGCCCAGTACATGCCGGAGAATGCAGTTGCATATACCATTGGCCATGCAGCAAACAGTGCGCCACCAGCCGTAATGAACCAGACCTGGTTGCCGTCCCAGTGCGGAGCAATGGTATTGATTGCCGCACGACGTTCTTCATCGTTTTTGCCCACGAATGGCATGATTGCCATAGAGCCCATATCGAAGCCATCGGTGAGGGCAAAGCCAATGAGCAATACGCCCACCAAGACCCACCAGATTATTTTGAGGAGTTCGTATTCAATCATTATTGAGCCTCTCCAGATACGCGTTGTGGAAGAACAATGTCGTCTTGTCCGGCATTTGATTTTTCAAAATGATATTTGCCAGTATGTAAAGAACTTGGGCCTAAGCGAGCAAATTTAATCATTAAGTACATTTCGATAATCAGAAGTACTGTATAGAACGCTGCAAGTGCCAGGATTGAACCCCAAATATCACCAGTGCTCAAGCTTGAAGCAGAGAGGTGTGTAGGTAAAACCTCACCAATAGTCCACGGTTGACGGCCACCTTCAGCCACATACCAGCCAGTTTGTGTAGCAATCCACGGTAATGGCAGGCCGAAAAGTGCAAACTTAAGCAACCAAGGCTTGTTTTCTGCATTGCGTTTAGCCACTGCATAAGTAGCAAGGATAAACAGAAGCAGCATCAAGAAGCCAGAAGCCACCATGGCACGGAACGAGAAGAACAGGGCAGTCACGTTAGGAATGGTATCCTTGGTTGCTGCTTTGATGTGCTCTTCAGAAGCATCTACGACATTTGGTGTGTATTTTTTAAGAAGCAAGCCATAACCCAGGTCTTTCTGGTTTTCTTTGAATGAAGCCATAAGCTCTGGAGAGCGGTCGCCTGCACGAAGTTTTTCAAGTTCGGCATATGCAGTCATACCATTACGGATACGAAGCTCATGTTGAACCATAAGATCTTTCAGGCCTGTTACTTCTTTATCAAGAGAACGTGTTGCAATAATACCCATCACATATGGAATTTTGATGGCATAGTCAGTACGTTGTTCTTCCTGATTTGGAATACCAAACAAGGTAAATGGAGCAGGGGCCGGGTGAGTTTCCCATTCTGCTTCAATTGCAGCCAATTTGGTTTTTTGTACATCACCCAGTTCATAACCCGATTCATCACCCAGTAAAATGACTGATAAAGTAGAGGCCAAACCAAAGATTGCAGCAATTGCAAAAGAACGGCGTGCAAAAGGCAAATCACGTTTTTTGAGCAAGTAGTAGCTTGAAATGGCTAAAACGAACACTGCGCCAGTCACATAACCTGAAGATACGGTATGAACAAATTTAACCTGAGCCACCGGGTTGAAAATCAGTGCACCGAAGTCAATCAGCTCCATACGCATGGTTTCAAAGTTGAACGCTGCACCTACTGGGTTTTGCATCCAGCCATTGGCGACTAAAATCCAGAGTGCCGACATGTTGGAGCCAAGTGCAACCAGCCAGGTCACGCCTAAGTGCTGAACTTTAGAAAGCCGGTCCCAGCCGAAGAAGAATAGACCAATAAAAGTCGACTCCAAGAAAAACGCCATTAATCCTTCAATAGCGAGTGGCGCACCAAAAATGTCACCGACATAATGCGAATAGTACGCCCAGTTTGTACCAAACTGGAACTCCATGGTTAAGCCTGTGGTTACACCTAAGGCAAAGTTAATACCAAAAAGTTTTCCCCAGAATTTGGTCATGTCCTTATAAATTTCTTTGCCAGAAATCACATAGGTGGTTTCCATAATGGCAAGAATAAAAGCCAGACCAAGAGTAAGAGGTACAAATATAAAGTGATACAACGCGGTCATTGCAAATTGGAACCGCGAAAGATCGACCACGCTTTCAGAAATCATCAACGTGTCTCCTTGATTGGGGAAGGGCTGCCAGCAATACGCTCGGCAACTTGATTGTCAAAATTTTGAGGGATAGTCGGGGCGTCGAACCAGATTTGTTTAATCATCATTAAGAGCACAATCTTGATTATTAATATGATTGCAATCTCTCGGACTAAACGCTGGTTGAAATCTTTGGGTATTAAGCTCATACAAATAAGCCTATTTTTTTAAACTTAATATGTATTATTAAACAAAAAATAACTAAAAATAAATAGATTGAACAGTTAAAATAAAAATATATTATTTAATATATTAAAAACAATGATTTATTGTGGTTGAGTGCTAAAAAATAAACTAAATTTTTGTGATTTTTAAGTTGAGTAAATTGCTTTGTATTCTATTTTTAATCCTGACTAAAATGCTTATATTTAAATTGTTAATTCTGACTAAAATACTTATATTTAATTTTAAAATTCCTAAAAAGTTATATTTTTATCTAATGTACTTGAATTAATAAATGAGATTAATTTTTTTATTTATATTTGCGAGTCGAATATCATTAATGAATGATTATAAAGTGGCTGTGACCAGATATTGAGATAGACCTGTTTGCAATCCAAACATACAAAAAAGACCGCTGTTATAGCGGTCTCTTAATGGATATCTAGATTAGAAGTTATATTCCATACCTAGACCGAATACAGTCATAGTGTCATCTTTACCCACACCAGTTTCCCAGTCACGTTCTTGTGATGCTACTACGCCATACATGCGTGCTTGTTTGTTGAAGTGATAGTCTACACCAAGACCATACTGGTCGATGGTACGGTCTTTTACGCGTGTAGCTGTTGTTTCAGCAGTAATGTATTCAGCTTTAACTGTCCATGGAGTATCAGCAAACTTATAAGCTGCTGTAATACCCATTGCTTGTTCTTCAAGAGAAGCTGCTTCAGGTTTTAAGTTCTTAGCTGGATTTGAGCCTTTTTCTACTGTAGCTGCTAGAACTGTAGCTGACGGAGAGTCAGAAAGTTCAGCCTGTTGCCATAAAGCACCTAAAGTTAAACCTGGTAGGCCAGCAGCTTTAAAGTTATAAGAACCAGTTACACGTACCGCATCTGATTCAACATCTTTTAGACTATAAGCGTTATAGTCACCTTGTACACCCATGTTAGCTGCAACAGCTAGAGCAAGACCAAGGTCTTTATTGTCATAGCTTAAAGATGTTGAAACCGCATCACCAAAGCCATCACGTTTTTCTGTTGTATATTGAGAAGCCGTGTTTTCACCTTGTTGTGCCATGATGCTGAATTGAACGCCGCCAAGCAATTTCTTGTCTGTTTCAAAACCGATTACGTTTTTAAGACGCTCTTCACCATGCAACACTTTAGTCATATCAAGACGAGTATGGTCGTTGAAAATGTCTTGTGCACTACCTGCAGAAGTTTTGAAGTAAGAGTCATATTGGCCAGCTTTTAGTGTACCGATACCCGCCCATTTCAAACCCAGGAAACGGTTACGCGCGCTCCAGTCAGTGTCTGAACCTTCGCCATCAGTAGAAACTGCCCATTCAGCTTGGTAAACCGCAGATAGGTTGTCTGTTAATTTTTCTTCACCTTTGACCCCAAGACGAGAAGCGTGTGAACTTACTTCAGAGACATCGTTACCTTTGAAATCGAAGTTATCAACTTGGTCTATAGAAACATTCAGCTTACCGTACAAAGTTGGTGCTGCTTGCGCTGCACTGATGCTTAAGGTTGCTACTGTAGCAGCGAGAAGCAATTTTTTCATCGAGATTTCTCCAAAAAACACTTTATGGGGCAGTTGCCCTGTTGACTCTTTTTATAGTTTGCTTGTGTACAAAAAATTACAAAAGCTCACCAACTTGCTAAGCAGTATCTGCAAACTTTATGACAGAGAAGTGAAAGCTATATGACAGTTTGATGACGATAGATATTGATAAATACAATATTTTTTATTGTTTTTCAGTGGTTTAATTTTTATTTATAATTTGTAAGATAGATCGATGCATTCCTTGACATAAAAAATGGAGCAGAAGCTCCATTTTTGACAAGTTAAAATTCTAGTGAATTTTAAAGTTCAGCTTTAATTTTTTCAGCCAGGGCTTTAATTTTTTCCTGGTCACCCATACTCAATGCGTGTTTTCCAAGCTCATGAACCGAACTTGGAATGAGGTGAAAATGTACATGCGGAACCGTTTGACCAGCAGATGCGCCTGAAAGTTGCATCAGTACGATCCCTTGAACATCAAGTGCTACTTTCATAGCCTGTGCAATTTTTTGCACAATTTGAATGGTATAGGCAGCGGCGTCAGGGGGCAGATCGAGCAAGGTAATTGCAGGTGTTTTCGGGACGACCAATGTATGACCTTCTGCCTGGGGCATGATGTCCATAAAAGCCAGAACATGTTCGTCCTCGTACACTTTTATTGCAGGCAGTTCATTACGGATAATTCGTGCAAAAATATTTTGATCATCGTAAAGCATGTCGAGTCCTTGAAAGTAATTGGATACTGTAATTATTTACAGTTCAATTCTTTCTGACGATCTTTTATGGCGTCAAGTCGTTGTTGCTCTTTTTCTGAAAATTTTGGCTTGGTTGTATAGCAATTGTCATTGCCAAACTTGGCCTTGGCTTCAGGGTCTTTAAAGCAAAAACCTTTAGAGGCATAAATGACATCATGGTCATTTTTTAATTGTTGGCACTCTTGCTCTGCTGTCGCTGCAAAAGCATTCGCCCCAAAGAAAGTGATAAAACTAGCCAAAACTGCAACACTAAGCTTGGTCATGAGGGTTTCCTCTGTGAGAATATTGTGTAGAACGTTTCTACACAATATTAGGTTTATTTATTATTATTCAATGGCGAGTAATTACTCAAGTGTAATTTTACTCCAAGACTCATACATTTTCACAGCACTAGAAAAGTCACTGTCTTTTTCTGCTAAATTGCTGGCTGCCTGAATCAGGCTTTGGGTTAAGGCAATCACTGGCGCTGACAGTTTAGCATCACGTACCAGGTCTAATGCAATCCCTGTATCTTTGGCTAATAGCGGTAGGGCAAAGGTCAGCGGGAATTCGCGGTTTAGTACCCGCTGCGGCAACACGGTTTCAGTCACGCCACTTTTACCGCTGGAGGCATTAATGCAGTCTAAAGCTTCATGCAGATTTACCCCATGCGCTTTTAATGTGGTAAAACCTTCAGCCACTGAGCAGAGATTGACGGCCAGCAGCATATTGTTGACAGCTTTGACTGCGAAACCTGCACCTGAGTCGCCGACATGTTTAATCAGTTTCCCAAAGGCTTGAATTGCAGGCAGGGCTTTTTCAAAAGCAGCAGCTTCACCACCAATCATCACGGTCAAAGTGCCATTTTCGGCACCAATGGTTTGTCCGCTTACCGGAGCATCAAGAAAATCAACCTCTGAGGCTTTTAACTGCTGGCTCAGCTTTTTCGCAGATTCAGGAACACCACTGGTGCAGTCGACCCATACCGCGCCCGATTTAATCTGAACCGTTGCAATGAGGTCTTCGACTTCCTGGCTGGTTGGCAGGCATGAAAAAATGATATCGGCCTGAACGGCTTGCTCGAGTTCTACGGCTTGCGTGCCATATTCAGTTGCATGCTGCTTAGCTTTTTCGAAATTACGGTTCCATACATAGACCGTATCAAAATGTTGAGGTAAATGTGCTGCCATGCGGTAACCCATTGCGCCCAAGCCGATAAATGCAACTGACTGAATCATGATGTTTCCTTTATATTTTGCTCGATCTCTGTTTTAACCAAGTGGTCATGAAAGGCCAGAACTCGTTGGCACTGGACTGGCTAGACATAAGTCCCAGATGACCGCCGGGAATAAGAGTAAACGTGACATCCTTGCTATTTGTCAATCTAATTAAAGGCTTAACGGCATCTTCAGAAACAATCTGATCGCTACGACCCGCACCCACCAGTAAAGAGCACTCTATATTTTTTAATTCGATATGTTTATCTTGTAAGGTAATAACACCGCTTTTAAGCGGATTTTGTAGCCAGACATTGAAAATCATGTCCTGATTGATACCGCCAGGGTAGTCAATCATCTGGTTCAGAAAATTGCCCATAGTGGCATGTTCGTACAAAGCTTGCGGGTTATCGAGGTTGGCTAAAAGCTGTTTCTGGCTTTGTATCCATCCCACAGGATCAATCATTTTAAAACCGAGTGAATTTAGTATGCCTGGGCTATGAATCAGATGCTTGGGTACCGTTCCTGAGTAAATCTTGTTTTGTAGAGTCTTGTTTTTGGCAATCAGTTGATTGGCCTTTTGAAAAAGTTTGCCGGTACGGCCTGATGCATGACTGTCCACCGGACTGCCCAATACAATTAAATTTTTAACATGGTTTGGTTTTTGCAATGCGCAATACAACATGACAAATACACCGGCCATACTCCAGCCATGCAATGAAATTTCATCACTATGCGAGTGAGTTCGGATCTGGTCTATACAATGCGGAATCGCATCATCAATAAATGACATGAAATTGAGGAAACGATCTCGATAGCTATATCGACCCCATTCGATTAAATAGACATCAAAGCCACTATGTTGAAAGTGTTTGACCAATGAACGGTAGGGATACAGGTCGTAAATGGCCATGTTGATTGCAAGGGGAGCAACAAAAACCAGGGGTTCTTTATATTGCTTATCTGCTGAGGCGTAATAGCGCACTCGGGTCTGTTTGTACTCTGCAATGACTTCATAGGGAGTGGCTTGCGATAAAACCAGTGATTTTGAGTTAAATAAAGTCTTTGACAGGTTTTTGAGTTTGCTTTTATGTTTGGCAATTTTATTTTTAACTTGAATCATTGCTGGGGATGCTGACATATGGGGGATTGATCGAAGTGTAGGCGATATTTATGCATTATACCTTGACCTTAAATGCCATAGACGCTCAAAATGTTGGCAATTATTAGCAATACAGTCCAGGACTGGGTAATACAAATGAGCCAACAAGACGACATTGAATACCAATTAGATACCTTAGCCATTCGTACAGGTCATACACGCAGTTTTGAAGGCGAGCATGGTGAGCCAATTTTTCTCACTTCATCATTCGTCTATGAAAATGCAGCAGAAGCCGCAGCTAAGTTTTCTGGTCAGGAACCTGGCAACATTTATTCGCGCTTTACCAACCCGACAGTTGCGATGTTTGAAAAGCGCCTTGCCGCATTAGATGGTGCGGAACGTGCTGTTGCAACCAGTACTGGCATGGCAGCCATCATGGCTGTGGCTATGTCTTATTTGAAACTGGGCGATCACGTCATCTGTTCACGTGCGGTGTTTGGTTCAACAGTTTCGCTTTTTGAAAAATACGTGGCTAAATTTGGTATAGCAGTCGATTTTGTTGATTTAACCGATCTTGATGCGTGGAAAAATGCCATCAAACCTGAAACCAAATTACTGTTTGTTGAATCTCCATCCAATCCACTGGCTGAAATTGCCGATATTCAGGCTTTGGCTGATCTGGCTCATGCCAATGGTGCATTACTGGCGATTGACAACAGCTTCTGTACGCCGGCATTGCAACAGCCAATTAAATTAGGGGCTGACCTGGTTGTCTATTCAGCAACCAAATATCTGGATGGTCAAGGTCGCGCTTTGGGTGGTGCTGTGGTAGGTAATCACAAACTGCTTGAAGAAGTATTTGGTTATGTCCGCACCACTGGCCCGTCAATGAGTCCATTTAATGCCTGGGTTTTTTTGAAAGGTCTGGAAACTCTGCGTTTACGTATGCGTGAACATTCAGCAAATGCACAAAAACTGGCTGAATTCTTAAATCAGCACGACAAAGTAGAAAAAGTGTATTACGCTGGTTTGCCTTCACATATTGGTCATGAGCTTGCAGCCAAACAGCAAAGCGGTTTCGGCGGTATTGTGTCCTTTGAAGTCAAAGGTGGGCGTGAAGGGGCTTGGAAAGTTATCGACAATACCCAGTTTATTTCCATTACCGGTAACCTGGGCGATGTGAAATCAACTATTACTCATCCAGCAACTACAACTCACGGTAAGCTTTCAGCAGAAGCCAAAGAAGCTGCAGGGATTCGTGAAGGATTAATCCGTGTATCTGTTGGTTTGGAAGATATTGATGATATTATTCGCGACATTAGTCGTGGTTTAGATTTAATTTAAATTTTTATCTTATTTTTAAGTTTTGTGTTCGGAGTATTTTATGAACATTAACATGTTGATGCAGCAAGCACAGCGCATGCAAAAAGATATGGAAGCAAATGTTAAAAAGGCCAAAGAACAGCTTGCGCAAACTGAAGTTCATGCTGAAGCAGGCGGCGGTCTGGTAAAAGTCACCATGACTTGCCGTAACGTGGTAAAACGTATCGAAATCAGCCCTGAATTGCTGCAAGATGATGCCGACATGATTGAAGACCTAATCGCAGCTGCAATAAATGATGCTGCACGTCAGGCCGAAGCCATTTCCGAAGAAAAAATGAAGGCGGCTAATGCTGGTATGGGCTTGCCACCAGGCCTTTCCGGTTTATTCTAAGGAATACGTCCAGTGTTTAGTGATCGATTTGATCAACTGGTTCAAGCCTTACGGATTTTGCCAAGTGTTGGGCCGAAATCGGCTCAGCGCATGGCATTACACCTGATCATGAAAAACCGGGAAGGTGCCGTGGGTCTGGCTCATGCTTTAAATGAAGCCGCCACCTATATTCATGAATGCAGCATTTGCCATTCGCTGACTGAAAATGAAGTCTGCGATATCTGCCTTTCGCATGAACGTGATGATCAGCTGCTCTGTGTAGTGGAATCACCGGCAGATGTGATGGCAATTGAACAAAGCGGCAGCTTTCGTGGCAAGTACCATGTGCTGGGTGGGCATTTATCGCCACTGGACGGAATTGGACCGGAAGAAATTGGCATTCCCTACCTGATTCAGCGCTTGAGTCAGGGCACGGTTTCAGAAGTCATATTGGCAACCAATGCTACGGTAGAAGGTCAGGCGACAGCACATTATCTGGTGGAAGCAACCAAGCATTTGCCTGTTCAGATGACCCGCATAGCTCAAGGTGTTCCTCAAGGGGGAGAACTTGAATATGTGGATAGTCATACTTTAAGTCAGGCGGTGCATAATCGTATGCGTATGAAATAAGTACCCAGGTGCTTATTTCATTATTTTTGACAAGAATAAGAACTGGGTGGCATTTACGAGAAAAATAGTCTTAAACTTATACAAAAAAAATATAAAAAAATGTTGATTTTTTATTTAAATATTAAAATATGGTGAATATATACGCTAGATGTAGATTTTGTTATATCTAAATGTTATATATCGGTTAATATACTTTTCAAGAGAATCTGCTTTTAGACTCGGTAATATGTTTCAGTTCATTCATCAACAAAAAGATTTAGAAGATATTCTGCACTTGATGGGGCAGACATCCATTTATGGATTGGATACCGAATTCATCAAGGTGGATACTCTTTGGCCTAAACTCGGTGTATTTCAAATTAATGTTGCGGATCGGGTTTTTTTACTTGATGGCACAAGTTTAGACCTGTCGGCATTCTGGAAAAAATTGTTTCAGGCCCAGCAGAATATTTTCCATGCCTGCAGTGAAGATATTGATTTAATTTATCATTACTCACAGCAAAAAAGCCTAAGCAATGTTTTTGATACCCAGATTGGCATGTCTTTTTTAGGTCATGGGCTACAGGTAAGCTATCAAAATGCGTTAAAGCACATGCTGGATGTGGACATTGATAAAGACCAGACCCGATCTGACTGGTTGGCGCGTCCGTTAAGCTCTGAGCAACTCACCTATGCGGCGAATGACGTACTATATCTGATGAATCTATCGAATAAGATCCAGCAGGAATTAGGCGATAAGCACTTACTGGATTTTGCCCTGGAAGATTGCCGTCATCTGACCCATGAAATTGGTCAGGAAACACCTCTAGAGTTGCTTTATCACGATATTGGAAACTACCGGCATTCACGCCGTCAATTGATGCAGTTGCAACAACTGGCTGTGTGGCGCGAACAGATGGTCAAAGCCTTGAATTATCCTCGCAGCTTTATTCTGAAAAATTCCACCCTGATTGATCTGGTGGAAAAAAATCCGCGTAATCATTTCCAGTTGTCTAGTATTAAAGATATTCGTCAAAATATTGTGCGTGAGTATGGTAAAACCATTCTGGACCTACTTAAGTTTTTGCCTGAACAGGCAGAATGGCCACTGCGTATGGCACGTCCAATTCGTCACTCATCCAAAGAAATTGGTGAAAGAGTGGAGAATGTCATTCAGGCCGTGGTGCAGGAAACTACGGTACCTAAAGAAGTATTGATGCGTAAAAAATGGCTCAATGCACTATATCAGCATGTGGTATTTCATAATGATGAACAGGATTTGCCCGCTTATCTGCTTGGTTGGCGCTATGATGTTCTGACCAAGCCACTGATTGATGTGTTACATGCAGATGAACGTTATCTGTCTACGCAAATGAAAGTGATAGATTAATTTTTAACCATTTTGTTCAAAGAATTAACATTTACACACAATCACGACTGATGCGTTAATAATCATTAATGTCTCAGTCTTTTTTTTGCTGTATGCTTTGTCCTGAGTTTTATGAGTACTGTTTCAACTATGCATTGTTCAATTTTTAAATCTAGCAAAAAAGATGAAATGTATCTTTACATCGCCCGTCCGGAAGCCACTGAAAATGAAGCAGAGGCAGTCAATCCGCTGGAAGTTTTACCGGAAGCGATGCGCGTCGCATTTGGACGTGCAACTTTTGTCATGGATTTGGAGTTAACCGAAAGCCGTAAACTGGCGCGTGTAAATGTATTGCATGTGATTGACTCTATTGAAACGAAAGGTTTCTTTATTCAAGTTCCTCCGGAAGGATTAATCAATCCCAATGCTGTGGCACCTGAAGGGCTGCGCGGCGCTTAATGGTTAATCGGGAGTTGTAACGATGAATAGTTTTCTTTCACTACTGGATTCAATTCCTGAAGATAGCATTGCTGTCACGGTATATCTGGTAGGAAGTGTGATTATTCTCTGGGCTTGGTACCTGATTGCCAGACGTTTGCCTAAGCCGCTAGGTGGAATGACATGGCTCATCGGCTTTGCCATTCTACTGACGCCTACAGTTTCTGAAGGAAATAATGCTTCTATTGCCCCAGCTTTTTTTGGACTGCTATTTGGCATTTTAACCAAAGAAAAAGCCTTGATCTGGTCAAATGCCTCTCTGATTCTCTTTGTGGTCGGGCTGGGCTTGGTGATTGGAGCATTATGGTCAAAATATATGGCCAACAAGGCAAGATTTGCCGCAAACAAAAATAGTTCACCGCTTTAAGTAAAACAATAAGGTTAGATCATGTCTGTGGATACTCAACAATTTCTAGGTACAGATCAGTACATTGCGACTGATAGTTTGAAACTTGCCGTCAAGGCAGCACGTAGCTTGCAAAAGCCGCTTTTGGTTAAAGGTGAGCCGGGAACGGGTAAAACCCTACTTGCCGAGCAAGTTGCGGAAAGCCTGGGACTTAAGCTGCTCACCTGGCACATCAAGTCGACCACCAAAGCACAGCAAGGCTTGTATGAATACGATGCTGTATCACGTTTGCGTGATAGCCAGCTAGGCGACGATCGTGTTTATGACATTAAAAACTACATCAAACCTGGAAAATTGTGGGAAGCCTTCACCAGTGAACAACGCTGTGTATTGTTGATTGATGAAATTGACAAGGCAGACATTGAGTTTCCGAATGACTTATTGCATGAACTCGACAAAATGTCGTTTTTTGTTTATGAAACCGGGGAAACCATCACGGCGACACAACGTCCAATCGTGATTATTACTTCAAATAATGAAAAAGAATTGCCGGATGCGTTCTTGCGTCGCTGTTTCTTCCATTATATTGAATTCCCGGATGAAGCGACCATGCGCGAAATTATTGATGTGCATTTTCCGCAAGTGTCTGCCGCTTTGGTCAACGAAGCCTTACAGGTATTCTTCAAGCTTCGCCAGGTACCGGGCTTAAAGAAACCGCCATCAACCTCTGAACTGATTGACTGGCTCAGTCTACTGATGGCTGATGACATGCCGGAAGATATTCTGCGCAATCATGACAAATCCAAAGCGATTCCACCCTTGTACGGTGCGCTGATTAAAAACGAGCAAGATGTACAGCTGCTTGAACGTTTAGCCTTTATGTCACGTCGCTAGGGGAGAAACACGCATGTTTGTGCGATTGTTTTATACCTTACGCAAATACGGTGTGCCGGTATCCACGCGTGAACTGATTGATTTGAATGAAGCCGTGGCTTCAGGGCTGGTGTTTGCCAATCAGGACGAGTTCTATCAACTGGCAAAAACGGTGATGGTCAAAGATGAACGTTTCTTTGACAAGTTTGACCGGGCCATGAAAGATTACTTTGATGGCATTTCCACTTTTGATCTGGATGATTTGCTCAATCAGGTGCATAAACTGCCAAAAGACTGGTTTGATCTGGAACTTCTGGAAAAGCATCTCACGCCTGAACAGCGGGAAGAACTGAAAAAAGCCGGTTCACTGGAAGAATTGATGAAGATGCTGGAAGAGCGTCTTCGCGAGCAGCACAAGAAGCATCAGGGCGGGAACAAGATGATCGGTACCGGTGGCACATCGCCCTTTGGTGCCTATGGTGATCATCCTGAAGGTGTACGGATTGGTGGACCGGGACGTAAACGCTCCGCCGTTAAAGTCTGGGAACAGCGCAAATACCAAAACCTCGATGACGAACAGATTTTGGGTACCCGGCAAATGCAGATGGCTCTCCGCCGTTTACGCAAGTTTGCCCGTCAGGGTGCAGCTGAAGAGCTGGATATTAATGGTACGATTCGTGAAACCGCCAAGCAGGGCATTCTGGATGTGCAGCTGGTGCCGGAGCGTCGCAACCGTATTAAAGTCTTGATGCTGTTTGATGTCGGTGGATCGATGGATTCGTATATTGCGCAATGTGAAAAACTGTTCAGTGCAGCCAAGACCGAATTCAAAACCCTGGAATATTTTTATTTCCATAATTGTCTTTATGATTATGTCTGGAAAGACAATATCCGCCGTTCCAATACCCGCATGAATACCTGGGATCTATTCAATACCTATGGGCGCGACTATCGGGTAATTGTGGTGGGAGATGCCAGTATGGCACCTTATGAGCTGAACTCGGTGGGCGGCTCGGTTGAATACATGAATGATGAATCCGGTATTGTCTGGTTGCAGCGCCTGCGCCAACATTTTGAAAAAACGGCCTGGCTGAACCCTGAAGAAGACCGTTATTGGCATTACACCCACACTATTGGTCAAATTAAGCAGATTTTTGAAGATCATATGTATCCCATGACCTTGAAAGGCGTGGAAGATATGACGAAATATTTGGCTCGATAAAATGCTTGATCACAGCATCATAAAGCGAAGAGCTTGTTTTAAATGAAGGAATTCAATATGACGCATCAAATTAATGGCATCCCATTACCTAATGAAGAAGGTTTCTTTGGCGCATATGGCGGTCAGTTTATTCCACCTCATTTAAAAGAGGCGATGGACGAAATTAATGTGGCGTATGAGCAAATTCGCCATACTGCTGAATTCCAGAATGAACTGGCAGATTTATTTGCCAATTATGTGGGGCGTCCAAGTCCACTGTTTCATGCCAAGCGTTTGTCTGACCAATTGGGTGGAGCGCAAATTTACCTGAAACGAGAGGATTTAAATCACACCGGTGCACATAAAATTAACCACTGTCTTGGTGAAGCTTTACTTGCCAAATATATGGGCAAAAAGAAAGTAATCGCGGAAACAGGCGCAGGGCAACATGGGGTGGCATTGGCAACTGCATGTGCTCTAGTGGGTATTCCCTGTGAAATTCACATGGGTCAAGTGGATATTGAAAAAGAACATCCGAATGTGGTCAAAATGAAAATTCTGGGTGCCAACCTGATTTCTGTCACACGCGGCACAGCCACTTTAAAAGATGCCGTAGACAGCGCATTTGAAGAATACTTGAAAGACCCGAAAAGCTTCATTTATGCCATTGGTTCAGTGGTTGGTCCACATCCTTTCCCGAAAATGGTGCGTGACTTTCAGGCGATTATTGGCGATGAAATCAAAGTTCAGACCAATGAGCGTTTTGGTTCAAATCCAGATTACATCGTAGCTTGTGTCGGTGGTGGTTCAAATGCCATGGGCGCTTTCACAGCCTTCTTGAATGATGCTGATGTCAAGCTGGTCGGTGTAGAACCTGCGGGCCATGGTTTAGATACCACGATGCACTCGGCAACCTTGACTTTGGGTAAACCAAGCCAGCTTCACGGGATGGCATGTTATGTCCTTGAAGATGAGCAAGGCGAGCCTTTACCGGTACACTCGATTGCTTCGGGTCTGGATTACCCGGGTGTAGGTCCACAGCATAGCCTGCTTAAAGACTTGGGCCGTGTGGAATATACCACGGCAACGGATCAGGAATGTCTGGATGCCTTTATGACACTTTCACGAGTAGAGGGGATTGTCCCTGCACTGGAAAGTTCACATGCAGTCGCCTGGGCTTTACGTGAAGCACCCAAAATGGCGAAAGATGTGAAAATTGTCGTGAATGTTTCGGGTCGTGGCGATAAAGACTCGGATTATGTGGCAGAGAAATTAGGCTTGAACTAAAAATATGTCCCTATTTTTTTAAGATAAGGGTTAATTTCTGGTTGGAAAAATTAAAAAACCTCTCAGATCGAGAGGTTTTTTTATGTATTTTCAGTCTTAACTGGCAATATATTGTTGTAACTGATCAATGAGTTTGCGCTGGTCATCCATCACGGCTTTAACTAAATCGCCAATAGAGATCAAACCCACCAGTTTTTCATTTTCAACAACGGGAAGATGACGTAAATGGCGATCAGTCATTAAACTTAAACAGTCTTCAACACTGTTAGATTTAGTAACTGTGAGTACTTTGGCAGTCATGATTTCACCGACTGTGGTTTCTTTAGATGTTCGTTCCATCAACGTCACTTTACGCATGTAATCACGTTCAGAAAGAATACCGACTACTTTCTCTTGATCGGTCACTACCAGTGCACCAATGCCTTTATCTGCCATAAGCGAAATTGCTTCAAGTACCGTTGAGTCTGGGCGAATCGTAAAGATGGTTTTATCAGTTTTATCGTGAATAACTTGTGCAACATTGGTCATTTATTATCGTCCTTCTTGTTCCTTATTTGACATTAAACTTAGCGCGAAATCAGAAAAATGCAAATACTTTTCAGGTCATTAATAAAAATTTACATTTATCGATATTTCACTTTTAATATCTGTGGCAAACCCTCAAGCAGATTGTAAAGATTCGGCAAAAAAGAAATGCCGCATCTGTTGTGTGGTCAATTTAAATTTTTGGCTAGATGAATTGCAAAGTGCGGGGGTAACATTTAAACGAGTGAGTGTTGGTAACAGCAAGTCCTGAAAATCTGCTGAAGTAATCTTACGTGGCGTATAATTTGGCCAATGACGTTCAGCATATTTTTGTGCCTGCATACCGTTTAACCAGAATGGGAAAATAAAATCTTCATGGTCGGACATCATGGCCCAACCCTGCTGATGATATAAACCCCAAAGTACACCACAGTACATCATAGATTTTAAAATCGTGATCTTAAAAAATAAATCTTTAGGAATAGGCTGTAATGAATTAATTTGATTCATACCAGAATACATGTAGTGAATTCAGCAGTTATTGTAGGGAAGGAACATGAAAGTTCAGTGTAAGCTTTGAGAAATAATGTAAATGAATATGTATTTAAAAAGAGCAGGCATTAAAAAACGCCACCTTGGTGACGTTTGATTAAGCTTGCATGGTGGCCAGCTTCTGCCAGTATTGGGCTTTGAGTGAGTCACGTTCTACGCGGAAACCTTGATAGTAAAGTTCAGCTAAAAACAAGGCTGCTTTACCATGTCCGGCACGAGCGACTTCTTCCAGTTTTTGAACCGCATCTGCAAAATTCATTTGAGACTGAATTGTATTCACTGCATCTGCATATGCATGTTCTAGGTCTTGATGAGAGATTTGTTGAATCATATTAAACTCCTTATTGTAATTATGATTGCTAGCTAGATAGACTATTAAGTTTGTCTTGATACTAATTTAACTAGGCTTTGTTAAAGTAATATTACATCGAACCTAAATTGTCAAACAATATCTATGGGCTGTATTGTTAAAATCAAGGTTACATGATTAAACAATGTACAAAATGATTTTTGCTTAGTATGTTAATAGAGGAACTTGACATATAAGGAGAATAACATGACAAAAACATTAGATGGTTTTACGTTTGATTTGCCTCCCACTACAGACCAAATCATTGAACTTGCACATCAGCACCGTAAAAATTTAGACGAAGCTATTTTTCATCAAGAAATTCACCTGGGTAATTATTGTTTAGCCCAGCGTAAGAGAGTATATGATTTTACTCGTCAGCTGGATATACAGCAACGTGAGGATTTTTATAATGTCTATAATGGTGAGTTACTGCGCATAGCAGACGATGATGAGCTGCATCCCGTGCATGCTGAAAGAGGAGTGGGAGCTTTCGCAATTCTATTGGTATTGGGAATTATCGCATTTGTGCTTTACTTTGCAGTAATCCGGAATGTCATTGTCTAATCGCCGATTTTGATTTGCTCAATTTCTGTTACAAATACAGTGAAATTGAGCAAATCTGCTTGTGCTTCTTTATGCTGCATCCTACACTACCTTGAATTCGAGGTAGGTTATGCATATTGCTTTACAAAAAATTGTTCACTTAAAATCTAAAATAAAGCTGGAAGATATTTATAACGGATTTGTCGTTACCATCATTGCCATTATCTTGATTCTTGCTTTCATTGCGCTGCACCGACCCATTACGGTCAAACAATTTGAAAATGTCGTACAGCTTTCAGCTCAAGCCAATTATCCAGCGACTCAGGAAATGGCTCTGCTGCTGATGCAGCAACCCCAGATTCCTTATGCCCAATATTTTAAATTGATGCAGGCGCATCATCTGGAGATGACCCAGGCTCATCAATTGCCTGCTTTACAAGCGGAGCAATAATTGTTTTGGGAGCTGGTTTAATTGAAGGCGTGTTTGCGGGAGCGGGTGGATTTAAATCTTGTTTTAATACTGCCTCCAACGCGGGTTTGTCTAATTTGTCATTGACTACAATGATGGTCAGACGTTCAGGGTGCAAATGTTTTTGAAGGGCATTCTGAACATCCAGTACAGTAATTTTTTCTAATAATTTTGGATAACTGCTTAAATGATCAGCAGGTTGATTGTAAAATCCTATAGAACCTAACTGTGCATTGATATTGGCATTGCTACTATAGTTGTTTGGAAAAGCGCGCAACATGCCGGCCTTGGTTTCTTCCAGCTGTTTCTGGTTAATGGGCTGGCTGACAAAATTAACCAAGGCCTGATGAGCAACCTGTATGCTGTCGAGCAACTGGTCTTGTCGGGTCGAATAACTAAAACTGAACGTTCCTGGCGCCTGGCTAAATGTAAATGAACTATAAGCGCCATAGGTAAAACCGCGCTTAACCCGTAATTCTTTCATTAAAATAGAATTAAAACCACTTCCACCAAACATCTGGTTAGCCACTTCCAAAGCGAGCCGATCCGGATCAAAGCGTGTAGGACCCAATTGTCCCATCATGACATGCGCCTGACTGGAGTTAAACTTGATGTGGCGAATATCGAAACCTGATTTATCGACGGGTTGAGCCAAGGGTTGGGCTTTTTTTCCCTGTTTCAGGTTGCCTGCGATACGTTCAGAAAGTTGCTGCGCCTGTTTGGGACTGAGTTGACCGGTAATGGCAATGTTCAGGTTTTGTGCCACCAAAAATTGATCACTAAATTGTTGCAGTTGTGCCGGTGTGATTTTGCTAATACTGCGCTGAGTCCCGGGAATGGGTTCGGCATAGGCATGTTTTCCATATAAAGCACGGTAAAACAGGATATTCATCATGCGGCCAGGACTTTCCTGGATCTGTTTCTGGCCGACTTGAGTATTATTTAATACCAGATCGATACTGGATTTTTTAAAGGTTGAATGGTTTAGCACTTCCAGCAGCATGCCTAAAGCAGGTTCAAGTTTATTGGGGTCAGACAACACCCGTAATTTAACGATAAACATGTCCCGATAAGCACCGGCACTAAATTGAGCGCCTACACGTTCAAAAGTACTGGCAATTTCATTAGCCGTATATTTTTCTGTTCCTTCATCAATCAGTTTTGCTGCCATATTGGCAATACCATATAGACCTGGCGCGATTTCTTCATCCCGTGCCGAACCTGCATTAAAGGTCAGTTGAATATCGACCATGGGTAAATCCTGTGATTCGACAAACAGCGTACGAACTTGATATCTGTTTTTCAGCTCATGTACATAGGGAGCGTTGAATTGAGTCTGTGCATGGGTGATTTGCAAGCTTTGTAACAGGGGAATAGATTTGAGCTGTGCCGGGTTGTCATCATGTAGGTTATTTAAGTCAATGTCCGCCAATGCGGCTTGGGTCCAGAGCATAGAAGCAAAAATAAAAAAAGAATGCAGCTTGAACATAACAAATTCCACTATGGGGCTTTATTTTCAGGAGAAAGATATAAGGTGCTCAGATTGTCACGATTAAAATAAGCATTCGCCACGCGTTGTATATCTTGTGGGGTAACCGTTTCAAAATGTTTGGGCAGTTCGTCCATCAAGCGAAAACTTAAGCCGTTAATTTCCAGATTGCCGATTATCCGTGCCTGTCCGGCAATGTCATCCTGGCTATAGATTAAATTGGAGACATATTTAGCCGTCACCCGCGCGACTTCTTCGGGTTGAATCAATTCGGTTTTGAGCAGCTCGATTTCGGTCTGAATGGCCTGTTCAGCTTCCGATAAACTCTTGCCGTCAACAGGCAAGGCAGAAATGCTCAATAAGCTGTCACCACGGCTATAAGGATCATAAGACACACTCACTGCGGTCAATATTTTCTTGTCCCGAACCAGGCGATCTTGCAGCCGTGAAGAAATTCCACTGTCCAGTATGTTCCTGATAATTGTTAAGGCATACGCATCTTGCGGATTTTTGGCTGTGACCAGTGAGCGTACGTTCCATGCCATAAACAGGTTGGGTACTTTCACGGGAAAATTCAGTTCCATATGGCGATAACCAATACGGTCAAATTCTAATACGTCATTACGTGGCGGGGTTTTTCTGGCAGGAATATCGGCAAAATACTTTTGCACTTGCAATACGGTCTGTTCAGCATCGACATCACCGACAATCACCAGAAGGGCATTATTGGGGCTATACCAGTCGCGATACCATTTTTTGACATCTTCAAGCTGAAGGTTTTGCAGATTTTTCATGTGGCCGATCACCGGTTGGCGATAATGGCTGGTTGGATAGGTGATCCATTTGAATCGTTCGAAAGCCAGGGCCCTGGGATTGTCATCTGTGCGTAAGCGCCGTTCTTCCATCACCACCTTAATTTCAGGATCAAAATCCTGCTGGCGTAACAGCAGGTTACTCATCCGGTCTGCTTCAAGTTCTAAAGCCATGGGCAAATAGGTTTTAGGGTAGAGCTGGTAATAATTGGTGTAATTGGTAAAAGTTGAGGCATTGATGCGTCCGCCATACATACGGCTTAAGCGGGTAAATTCATCATTGGGAACTTTTTGCGTACCCTTAAACATCATATGTTCCAGTACATGTGAAATGCCTAATAAATTCCCCGATTCATCACTACTGCCCACCCGGTACCAGATTTGCGTCATGACCATGGGAGAACGGTGATCTTCCCGAATAATCACTTTTAGACCGTTTTTGAGCGTAGTTTCAAAGGTCGTGCGTGCCAATTTACTGCGAGTTTCTGCATGTACCCAGCCACTTTGAAGCATCAATAAAGCCAGCATGAGCGTTAAAATATGATTTTTAAAAAAAGACGGTTTTAAAAAAAGTGGGTAGCTGCTTTTGAGCACAAGATTTACCCCCAGTCATAAATTATATTTATGATCATTTTTCAGAAACTGCTGCCTGAAAGCAAAGGTTAAGTTGTTGGTTTTTGGTGTGTTCAGTGTCTATTGGAAAACGCAGGACAAAACTATGCTAGAATCCCTGTTTTTTAACGCTATGCTTTTCAAGGATTCGGCATGCAACAGCAATCTAATGGGCAAAATAAATTTTTGATTGATGCTGATATCGGGGATGACGATGTCACTTTACCGAATTTACCCACGGTAAATATCCCTATTGTTGAAACTCAAAATGAACAAGTTGCTGTTTCTGCGCCTGTAGCCACAGAAACAGAGCAAACAGAAATAGAGCAAGACCATACGCCTAAAGGTGGCTTTTTTAGCCGCATGAAAGAAGGGTTAACCAAAACCCGTAAAAACCTTGCCGACGGTATGGTCAACATTCTCATTGGTGGTAAAGAAATCGATGATGAATTGCTGGAAGAGGTGGAAGAGCAATTACTGGTTGCAGATATTGGTGTCGATGCAACCAAAACCATTATTGCCAATTTAACTGAACGTACTGCACGTGGTGATCTGATTTATTCACATTCGCTGTATAAAGCGTTGCAAGAAGAATTGGTCGCATTGCTGGCTCCGCGTGTTAAACCTTTACATATTGATCCCAATAAAAAACCATTTGTGATTTTGGTGGTCGGTGTCAATGGCGTGGGTAAAACCACCACAATTGGCAAGTTGGCAAAACGTTTGCAAGGCGAAGGCAAAAAAGTCATGCTGGCTGCGGGCGATACCTTCCGTGCGGCAGCAACAGAACAGTTACAAATTTGGGGCGAACGCAACAATATTGCAGTGGTTGCCCAGGGTCATGGTGCAGACAGTGCATCCGTTATTTTTGATGCCTTCGAAAGTGCACGTGCCAAAGGCGTGGATGTCCTGATTGCAGATACAGCAGGCCGTTTGCATAACAAAGGTCACTTAATGCAAGAGTTGACCAAAGTAAAACGCGTGATGCAAAAAATTGATGCCACAGCACCGCATGAAATTATGCTGGTGGTAGATGCGGGTACTGGTCAAAATGCAATTAATCAGGTTGAAATGTTTGATGAAGCCGTGGGCTTGACAGGACTCACCATTACCAAGCTGGATGGAACAGCCAAAGGTGGGGTGCTATTTAATATCGCTAGCCGTACCCATGTGCCTATTCGCTTTATTGGTGTGGGCGAGAAAATTGATGATCTGCGTCCATTTTCGGCAAAATCATTTGTTGCAGCATTATTTGAAACTGAAAAGTAAAATGCATTGCATTTCACACAAACTCCGCTAAATGCGGAGTTTGTTGTTTTAGTGAGAATTGTTTGATTTAAAAACCAACATTCAAGAATCCCGTATCTAAAGAACCTCCTTATAAAACCGCTAGAATATGAAAAAATCTTAAAAGCTTTAGCATTCTTATTGGGGAGTACTGTTGTGGCATTATTAGAGAAAATTGGTCATGTCCTTACGGCAGATATTACGAAAGAACTAAAATTTAAAAAAAGAGCTGCTGAAGAGGTAAATGAATTAACATTTGTCGATCAATTGAAAAAACGTCGCAGCATTTATGTTCTCGGCAAAAAGGTTCCTTTTAGTCAAGCCTATTTGGCAGAATTGATTCAAGAAGCTGTGCGAAGCTGTCCCTCCGCATTAAATTCTCAGAGCTCAAGAATTGTGGTGTTATTTGGGGATTCCCATCAGCAATTTTGGGAAATTGTCAAAGAGGTGCAACGTAAATTAGTTGCTGTACATGTATTTGCCGGTGCAGCAATGAAAATTGATCAATGCGTGGCAGGGTATGGAACGGTACTGTTCTATGAAGATCAGAACATTATTCAAAAATTGCAAAAGAAAATTCCTTTTAATGCGGATGATTTTCCCGTTTGGTCAGAACAGACGTCGGGTATGGCGCAATATGCAGTGTGGACGGCCTTGGCGGATTCAGGTATTGGTGCCTGTTTGCAGCATTATAATCCGAGTATAGATAAGGCAGTATCGGAACATTTTCATATTGATGAATCCTGGTTGTTACGGGCACAACTGGTATTCGGTTCCATTGAACAAGAAGCAGACATCAAACAGGAATCTCAGACCGCTGAACGGTTTAGAATTTTGAATTAATCAGGTCATCGTATCAATGAAGCACCTTTGAGGGGTGCTTTTTTTATTTTATATCTATTGAAAATCAGCTATCAAACTGTTCTATAAATAAAACACAATGTCACTTTTATAATCATGTAATGCTCCTAAAATGAAAGTAAGATCAATTTATTCCAATCATGCTTAATAAAATTTAAAAAAGGTGAAATCATGTCATTTTTAGCCCATATGAAACAGCGCCGTACTATTTATGCAATTGGTAAAAACGTTCCAATCACTGCTGATCAAATAGAAAATGTCATTAAAGAGGCGGTACGAAATAGTCCCTCTGCTTTCAATTCACAAACTTCACGTGTCGTGACTCTATATGGTGATTCACATGCGAAATTCTGGAATATTGTACGTGAAACATTACGTAAACTCGTGCCAGAAGAAGCATTTGAAAATACCAATACAAAGATTAATGGTTTTGCAGCAGGTTATGGCACGGTATTGTTTTTTGAAGATCAAGACGTGGTAAAATCGCTACAAGAACAATTTCCCTTATATGCTGAGCATTTTCCATCATGGTCAGAGCATTCTACCGGCATTGCCCAATTTGCAGTATGGTCATCATTGGCAGAGCAGCATATCGGTGCCTCATTGCAGCATTACAATCCTGTTATTGATGATGAGGTGGCAGCCACCTTCGATATTCCTAAAAACTGGAAATTACGTGCCGAACTGGTGTTTGGTTCAATTGAAGCCCCAGCGGGAGAAAAAACCTTTCTTGATGATAATATTCGTTTCAAAAGATTTGACTGATGTATGTTTCATTTAAGTGAGGTTAAGAGAGTGCTGAAATGGCACTCTTTTTATTGATAAAGTGAATGATAGATAAATAAATCAATTAAGTTGCAAAGCTTATCTCAACAAAGTCTTGAAAATACAGCTGTATTAAAAATAGCTTTGTCATAAAATTGTCATTTGTTAATTGCATAGTGCAATTTATTTTTAATATTCAAAGAAGAGATGGTGGAATGAGTCTAAAATTAACTTTTGCTGCAGCTGCATTGATGGTAAGTGGTGTTGCATTTTCAGCAGTCACGATTTCAGCACCAGAAGAAATTAAAATTCTAGCGGTGAATGATCAGGAAGTTAATACGGGATTATTCCGTGCCAAGAACAATCAATACAAGGTGGATGCAGGTACTAGCAATATTAGTGTGCGTTACACTCAGTATTTTGAGCATTTGAATGGTGAACACGATATTGTAAAATCATCTGTAGTAACTATACGCACGCCCATTTTACAAGATGGTGGAGAATATCGACTGGAGCTGGTCAATGCACCGGAAAATTTTGAAGCTGCCAAAAAATATGCTGAACAACCTATAGTGGCATTGTTTGATAAAAATAATGAGATGTTGGTGCAGCAGGTGGGTGCAAACACTGAGCCAAAACCATGGTTGGCACAAGGCATATTCTCAAAAACTACAGATTTGACTCAAAAGAAAACAGCTTTGCAAAATCAGCCAGCACCTGTATATACACCAGCAGCAGTGCAATCAAAAGTGGTGGCAGTTCCTTCTAGTGAGTCACCTTCAGGAGTAACTGCTGATCAGCAACTGATTCAATTATGGCAAAAAGCAAATAAGGCAGAACGTCAGAAGTTTATGTCATGGCTGGCAGAGCAGGCTAATTAATAAATTCAAATAAAACCAGCATAAAGCTGGTTTTATTGTCTTAAGGCAAAATAATCAAAATTAAAATGAGAAAAATGATCTAAAAAATGAATGTTGCAATGTGTAAAAAACACGCAAAATAGTCTTGAAACATGTTAAAAATAACTTCTTGGGTTAAAAAACAAACACTCGAATGCGAAATTATAGAAAATTCTATAATGGGGGTTGCGTTGGTTTAAAAACTCTATAGAATAAGCTGCATCCCGACGAGACACACGAAACGAAGCGTTGTGTTGAGCGTTAAACTTAAAACTGACGAAGTTTTAAGTAAGATCATTAAGAGATTATGAAGAACAACTTGTGTGGATTTTTACTGGTTGATCGATCGAAATTATTTTCATTGATTGATGGTAGAAATTACTCGAAGTTTATTTGAGCAA
>NZ_JBNCAT010000020.1:0-53857 GCF_049808495.1 Acinetobacter sp. G11 | reverse complement strand
CAAGGCTGTTATAGCGTTTAATCAGACGCTGATCCAGACCGGAGATGTTAAATTGAAGAGCATGCTCTTCAATTTAACGCAAAGCTCGGGATTTGTGTAGATACCTATGCCTGCTAGGAGAGGGTTAGGGAGAGGTAATACTTAAAAGCCCCTACACCTAACCTCCTCCCATAGGGAGAAGGAATATTATTAAACCGTATGCCCCAAAGCCTCGCCCATCACTACAACGGAATTGGCTTTAAACATCGGGTTCCATTGCATTTTATCTTTTTCAAATAGCACCACAGCGGTTGAACCCAAATAGAAACGGCCTAGCTCTGCGCCTTTTTCCAGAAACAGGTTGTGCTGGTTGAGTTCCAGATGTCCACTCGGTTTTACCTTACCCGTTGCCACGGTTTCAATGCCTGCAACAATCATGGCACCGACTAGAACCACCGCCATACGCCCCAGTTCAGTATCAAACAGACAGACCATACGTTCATTGCGCGCAAACAGGCCTGGAATATTTTCTGCCGTAGTTTGATTAACCGAGAACAATTCCCCTGGCACATATAAGGTTTCAGTCAAAGTTCCGGCAAAAGGCATATGCACACGGTGATAATCTTTAGGTGATAAATACACTGTCGCAAAATGACCATTTTTGAAGGGTTCAGCCAATTGCGGATCGGCAATCAGTTTTTCCACCGAAAAGCTTTGTCCCTTGGCCTGAAAAATATCGCCTTCTTCGATTTTACCCAATTGTGAAATGGCACCATCTGCAGGCGACACAATACTGTGCGGATCCGTATCGATTTGACGCACACCCTCTTTTAAAGAGCGGGTAAAAAATTCGTTAAATGATTTGAATTTCAATGCATTGCTTTGTTCAGCAATCGACATATCAATCCCATACTGGGCTTTGAAAGCCTGAATCACGGTATTTTTGATGATTGGGTTTTCGCTCGCTGCGAGTTTACCCACGACACGTGATAACTGGTGTTGGGGCACAACACGTTGAGCTTGAATAAATAATTGTTTTTTTAAACGTGATGTGAAACTCAAGACGGTAACTCTCCGGTAATAATCGGACTGTCGAGGCGGTTGCCCCATTCACTCCACGCACCATCATAAGCCTGTATCTTCCAACCGAGTAATCGACCCAGAATATAGGCCAGACCCGAACGGTGATGTGACTGACAATACACCACCACAGGTTCATTTAAATTGAAACCCAGTTGTTCCAAGCGCTGCTGAGTGCGTTCTAGGGGATGCAATTTTAAATGATTTTCACGATTTAGGGCAGTGCTCCATTCAAAATGTCGCGCATCTGGAATATGACCGCCGCGTCGCGCTGCGAGTCGAAGACCGGTATATTCATCTTCGGTACGGCAATCCCACAATTGAATGTCATGGTTCTGGACTTTTTCTAACAGCTCTGCATATTCAATACGGTACTTTTCAATATTGCTCTGGTTAATGTCCACTAGAGACCCTACGGGAACTAATTTTTCCACGTCTGAAGAAGTAGGCAAACCGGCGGCCAGCCAGGCATGAATGCCGCCATTCAACAGGCTGGTATTTTCAAAACCCAGACAATGCAGGTTCCAGATCAGGCGCCCTGCCCAGCCTCCCCCTTCATCATCATAAGCCACCACATGATGTTCAGGCGAAATGTTCAGGTATTCGATCAGGGCTTTTAAACCCTCTACATCGGGCAATAAACCTGATGCTTGTTCTTCTTGGCGTACCAGCTGCTTGGGTTGCACATGAATGGCATGCGGAATATGCAATTGATCATAAACAGAACGACGGCTTAAATCGACAATGCGTAATTTTTCATTGCCTAAAAATGGAACCAGCTCTTCTGCTTCTATCAGCAGACCAAAATTAAGTGCAGATACAGTCATACTTTTTCATGTTTTATTTAGATCAACATTGCCGATCTTAGCATAAGTCATTTTCACTATTATGCTGATTTTTTACATTCATTTAGCAGAAAATCAGCTATAACCATCATGATTATTCCGTTTCGGTAAGATTAAATACCTGACGTAAATAGGCCAGAAAGGTATCGTTATCGGTCATGGTTTTTCCAGGGCTGTCGGAAATTTTTGCCACCGATTGACCATTGCATTCCACCAGTTTTAACACAATATTGAGTGGTGCTTGTCCCAAGTCATTGGTTAAATTAGTGCCAATCCCAAAGCTGACCTGAAAACGGTCTTTAAAGTATTGATGCAAGTCCCAGGCTTTTTCCAGATTCAGACCATCACTAAAGGTCAGCATCTTGGTTTTGCTGTCAATTTTTAATTTCTTATAGTGGGCATAGGCTTTGTCACCCCATGCATAGGGATCGCCACTGTCATGCCGCAGACCGTCAAACAGTTTGGCAAAATACAAATCGAAGTCACGCAGGAATGCATCCATCCCCACCACATCCGTCAGGGCAATCCCTAAATCGCCACGATATTCCTGTACCCAGGTTTCCAGTGCCGCTTTCTGAAAATCACGCAAACGCACATCCAGAGCCTGAAAGGCCTGTAAAAACTCATGCGCCATTGTTCCAATCGGCGTAATGCCCAATTCCTTGGCAATCAACACATTGCTGGTACCACGGAAAATATCCGGTGAAGCATGGTTAAATACTTCAATCACATGTTTTTGCCATGCAAAGCTATAACGACGACGCGTACCAAAATCCGACACCAAGAAAGGCGGATCATGAGGCTTCTGTTCTTTTTCATAATGCTTTAACAGTTCGACTTTGGCCTGCAAGCGACGTTCACCTTCTGCCAAAACGTCATTACTGCGAATACGCATGAAATACAGTTCATTGACAATGGCCAGGACAAAAATCTCAAACATCATGGCCTGAACCATCGGGCCCTCAATCCAGATGTCCAGACGGCCTTGCTCATCAATGCTGGCCTTAATAAAACGGCGTTTCAGCTGGAACAGTTCCAGATAATCGACGAAGTCACTTTTGATAAAACGTAAACTGCGGAGATAGAGCAGCTCATCTTCTTTAAACTTAAGCTGGCATAAAGAGTCGAGTTGCTGATTCAAATCGTCCAGAATATCCGTCAGCGGATAAACGGTATCCTCTAAATTACGGCAACGGAAATGATAAACACTGTGCGTTTGAGGAAATTTATGCAGTACCACCTGTAGCATGGTGAATTTATACAAGTCGGTATCAAGCAAAGATTGAATGATTGGAGCCATATCTAATGAAATTTCGCTGTGCTGACTGCATTAAAACACACTTTTTATCTTGATATTGCTAGTTTTGCGTACAGCTGTACCCGTCAAGCCCATAGCGTAAGGGCTAAACCTCACTGTTATTCAGCAATAGAGCCGTATTTCATTTCCTATAAGGTGCCTTGGGTCACGACTCTCACATTTACTTACTCATATCCAGTTTCGTGAAATCCTGCTTGAATTTATTCATGCAAAGATAGCGCAAAATATCTTTAACCAAACCTGATAATCCAGTGGAGATATTATGTGTATTTTAAAGCTTAAATTTCTGCCTGTTTGCTACAATGCTGGAGATAAATTGAAGATTTAAATTGGTTAAGTTATGCGTGCATTATTGCAACGGGTCCTGGAAGCAAAGGTTGTGGTGGATGGTGAAACCACCGGGCAAATTGAAAAAGGCATTCTGGTTTTTCTGGGTCTAGGCAAAGAAGACAATCTGGACAAAGGTAAAAAGCTGATTGATAAGATATTAAAATACCGTTTTTTCGATGATGAACAGGGCAAAATGGGCTGGAATGTCAGCCAAGCCGGTGGAGGAATCTTGCTGGTTTCACAATTTACCTTGATGGCACAAACCCAAAAAGGTTTACGTCCTGACTTTGGTCCAGCCATGCCACCGAGTGAAGCCAAAGCGCTTTATGAACAATTAGTAGAATATGCACAATCCCAATTTGAGCATGTGCAAACCGGTATTTTTGCCGCCGACATGAAAGTGCATTTGGTCAATGATGGGCCAGTGACGTTTAATCTGGAAGTTGAATAACGCGATAATATTGTTATCACAAAAAAGCCCTCGATTGAGGGCTTTTTATTTTTAGCGTATTTATTTAAAAACTATCTGCCTGTTTTTTCACGAATAAATGAACGTACCAGTTTGACTTTTTCTTGGACCGGTTTAGGTAATTTTGGCGGAATGAGTTTGGCAACTTTATTAAACCAGACCAAAAGGCCAAAATCGCCTTCCATCTTAATGGTGCCATTTTGCATGCCAGTCATGAAAGCACTTGGATCACCTTTCATTAAAGTTTTTACGCCCTGTTCACTGTCTGCAAACTGCAAAATGAAGTCCGCTTTTTCTGCATCGCCTGCTACTGTGTCAATTTGCCCATTGTTTACAATAATTTGACGTGCAACACCCAAGTCGGTACCAATTTGAATACGGAATTGACGTTCATGAACCAGCTCAATAAATTTTGGACTGGTACGCGCCAATTGCTTCATACGCAAGGCTAAGCCCGCAACTAACAAATCAAGCGGATCCGTGCTTACATCGACCAGCGGTAATTTTACGACAGGAATCGAAGATAGTTTCATGACATTTAAGCCTATTGTAATTGTTGGAAAATTGACGAGTTATCCTACCATAACTTGGGTTTTTTGAAGTAAGGCTTTGTATAACAATAATCAATAAAAAAAGATGTGCCGGAGCACATCTTTTGAATTCTTTGATTTATAAGTCTTTCGAATTAACGGCTTGAATAATGTTGCTGCTCATCGTCATAGACTGGGGTATGTTCAATATAGCGACGTTTGGCTAAAGCGCGTTCTGCACGACGATCTTCGCGGATTAACAGCAGGGTTAAAATTGCCATGACTGACATTAAGGCAGTCAGATAACTGTATCCCATAGGTAAATCAAATACCACTTGAGTACTGAGGCGAATGGCTTCAATCAATCCCCAAAACAGCATACCTGCAAACATAAAGCTTAACAAACGACGATAAGGCGAGAAGAAAACAGCTATCAAAGCAGCGGCAATCAAGCTTAAGCCTATGATGGTTGCTAAATTCGCTGTAACCATAAAAACCTCCGTCCTAATAGGATTTTGACACTTTTATATGGGTCTAAATCAAATCCCCGATACCGTGAATAAATGATGAAATATATTGATATCAATCTCTATGCAAGCATTATGCGGAGTTTTTTTGAGAAAAAAAGTCTTGTATTTTCAGCAAGCGACACACCTTGTCGCAATATTATTTTGTCATTACATTTTTTTATTTTTAACTTTTTCTGGAAGTGCGATGGGCTCAGACTTGCCGTGTCATTACAAAAAAACAACGCAGTAAAAACATTAAAAAAATATTTTTTACGAATGGAGAGATTGTGGTTTTTATCAGCCATTTAAGTCAACCGCTCATCGTAATTTGACTCTTTTTATCATAAAAAAACGCGACATCAATGTCGCGTTTTGTCAATGCACATCTACAGTTAGACCTAATCCTTAAGCACGGCTCAGGTCTTTATCATGCACACCTAAAAGATATAACACCCCATCCAGGCCCACACTTGAAATCGCCTGATTGGCATTCTGGCGTACCAGAGGCTTGGCACGGAAAGCCACCCCTAAACCGGCAATCGACAGCATTGGCAAGTCATTGGCCCCATCACCGACGGCAATGGCCTGTTCCAGTGAAATGTCCATCTTGTCCGCCAATTCACGCAGCAATAAGGCTTTGCGAGCGCCATCCACAATATGACCTTTGACTTCACCGGTGACCACACCATCTTTGACATCCAGAATATTGGCATGTACTTCATCAATCCCCAGTTTTTCTTGCAGATATTCGGCAAAATACTGGAAACCACCGGAAAGAATCGCCGTTCTATACCCCAATGCTTTCAAGGTCGAAATCAGGCGCTCTGCCCCTTCGGTCACAGTGAGACGCTCGGCAATTTTGGGTAAAACAGATGCATCCATGCCTTTGAGCAAGGCCACGCGGGCACGGAAACTTTGCTGGAAGTCCAGTTCGCCTTGCATGGCACGTTCAGTGATTTCAGCCACTTGCTCACCGACACCGGCTTCAATGGCCAGCTCATCAATGACTTCCTGTTCAATTAAGGTAGAATCCATGTCGAAACAGACCAGACGGCGGTTACGACGGTAAGCATTATCTTCCTGAACCGCGACATCGACACTCAGTTCAGCCGATAAACGTAAGCAGGCTGCACGCATGGCAGTCGCATCCAGCATTTGTCCTTTGAGGCCAAATTGCACGCAAGAGCGTTTTGGCCCTTCAACTGCACCATTGAGTTCCGGACGGCCCGACAAACGGGTCACAGTTTCAATATTAAAGCCCTGACTGGAGACAATCTGGGTCACTGCCTGCAAATGTGAAGCGGTCAATTCAGGTGCCAGAGCAGTCACGATATACCGGGTCTGCCCCCCTTCACTCACCCATTGATCATATTCTGATGCAGTGATTGGCTTAAAGCGCACTGTTAAGCCAATATCATGTGCTAGAATCAGGATCTCCTTCATGGCTAATGCTGTAGCAGTTTGGTCATCTGACGAAACAACAATACCTAAAGTCAGTTGGTTATGGATGACGGCTTGTCCAACGTCCAAAATTTGTAAAGAATGTACGGACAATACCTGCATTAATCGTGTAAATTGATTAGGCTGGTCGGGTCCCAAAAATGATATAAGAATGATTTCTCGCATGAATTGACTCGGATCTGAGCTACAACTATTGTTAGAATCATAATCGAATTTGAACATAAATGCCTTGGAAGTTTACGTTGAATGCGCCTAGACAAGGGCTATTTGCTAGCCTACTGATTGTAAGTTTTGCTTTACACACCTTTTTACTGGTACTTGCGACGACGCATCAGCTGAATGCTAACCGCGCCAGTCAGGGACAGCTGATGACCTCGCAACTGGTCACGGACAGCCTGTCCGAGCTGGAACCGGCCAATACGGTGTCATTGGCATTATTGGCCGACCGTTATGCCACCAACCCGAGTGTGGCCTCTATCCGTATTTTGGATGCGAATAATCAGGTACTGGCAACAGGTGGATTAACCAAGACACGCCAAGGCGAAGTGTTTGTTCGTGAAGCCCTGCAAAATGAAAAGAAAGTCGGCAGCATTGAAATTACCCTGATTCAGCCCAGTATTGGGGAAATTTTACGTACCCAATGGCTGGCGATTTTACTATCGCTGCTGATTCATGGCTTGTTATGGCTGGCCTATCGTGCCATTGCCCGTCCAAGCCGTACCGAATATCTGGCGCGTATTAACAATGAATCACGCCTCAAACATGAAATTCAAACCCTGACCCAGGCTTTGGAACAGGAACAGCACAATGCCGCTGTTGCGATTGCCCAGGCACAGAACAATGCGCAGACAAAAGCTAAAGTCAAAGAATCGAAACCGGTCGTTCTGGATGACAATTGTATTGCCTTGAATATCCAGTTTTATGATCCAAAACAGCTGATGGATTCGGTCAATAAAACCGTTTCTGTTCCCTATTTCAATTTATGCCAGATTTTTCTGAACAAAGCCGCTGAACTCTGTGTCCAGCACTATAAGTTAAACAGTTCGGATATCGCCACCATCCATAAATTTGATGAACATGGCGCCACCATCAGCATGTCGGTAGAAACGCCCAATGCGGTGCAATGTCTGGTGATGATCAGTACCGTATTCCAGCTCTTGTCGGATGTGCTGTACAAACGTTATCGTGAAGAAAAGCGTTTCGTGTTGCAAACCCGCAGTGCCATTTCCAGCCATGTTGAGGCTATGCACCTCAGCCCTGTCCAGGCGGCAGAACGTTTGGTACAACAATTGGCAGCCAAAGAAAGTGCCATTCATTTGCCGAATGAATTACTGAAAGCCATTTCAGACCGTTACCAGCTGGTCAGCCTGCCGAATCCCACCAATGTGCTGACCCGTCATGCCTTTATGATGAACGGTATGGATAGCGAAGTGGCCGAATTGGCACAAACCTTTAGAACTGAAATTTTAAAAGCCAAACAATCCAAAGCATCTTAAAAAATAACTCAATAAAAAAAGCCGAGTTCATGGACTCGGCTTTTTTATTTCTGATTCTATGTTGAAGTACCACTGTGCCCAGCAGAAATCTCCTGATCATTCTTCTATTTTATCTGTCCTGCTTGCCCAATAACTGGCTAATGCAGGCCCTGAAATGTTATGCCATAAACTAAAGATGGCACTTGGTACCGCCGTAATCGGTGAGGCTGCAAAATGTACCGCCGCCAAGGCCACGCCCAGACCCGAGTTTTGCATGCCGACTTCTACCGCAACGGCTTTACAGTCTGCATAAGGCAGTTTAAACAGGCGGCTTGCCCAAAAGCCCAGCAAATAACCTAAACCATTGTGCAAGGCCACCACCCCTAGAATCAATAAGCCGGATTGCAAAATTTGGGTCTTACTGCCTGCAATAATTGCCGCCACAATGGCCACAATCGCCACCACTGAAATTAAGGGCATCAGCTGAATATAAGAGTCCACTTTTGATTTCAGTACAGCCCGAACAATTAAACCCAGAATGATTGGAAACAGCACCACCTGAAGAATCGAACCCAGCATCGACAGGGCATTCATCTCAATCCACTGGCTGGCCAGAAGATAAAAAATGGCCGGGGTCAATACAGGCGCCAAAAGAGTCGAAACCGAAGTACAGGCCACAGACAAAGCCGTATTCCCTTTGGCCATATAGGTAATCACATTGGAGGCTGTCCCCCCTGGGCAACAGCCCACCAGAATCACACCTATGGCAATTTCAGGGGGCAACTGAAACAGTTGACATAAGCCATAGGCCAGTCCCGGCATGACAATAAATTGGGCAGCCACCCCGATCACCACGGCTTTAGGACTGTGCACCACCCCTTTAAAATCATCGACTGTCATGGTCATGCCCATACCGAACATGATGATTCCCAGCATCCAGGCGATATAGGCTTTCAGCCAGACAAAGGCTTCCGGGAAAATTAAAGCAATACCGGCAAATAGTACGACCCATAGGGCAAAGGTTTTCTGAATAAATTGCGTAAAGCGCAAGAAATAAGGCATGAAGATTAATCCCCCGATATTTATTCCGGTATCTAACCGATGCAGGAGCTTTTACCATATTCAGCAGCAAAAACGGATATTTTCCCGGATTAAACTGTCGATGCTGCCTGTGGCTGAATAATATCTTTAACCAGAATACGCTTTACTCCGGCTGCCAGCATGTCTTGCCAGGCATGTTGCAATGAACCGTGTAAATCAATGCCCTTGGTGGCATCGGAAATTACATAGGTTTTAAATCCCAGTCTGCTGGCATCTATTGCCGTCCAGGCCACACAAAAATCAGTGGCAATGCCGACAATAAAAACGCTATCAATGCCGCGTTCTTTTAAATAGCCGGCCAAACCGGTTGTGGTTTTTTGATCTGCTTCCAAAAAGGCTGAATAGCTGTCGATATGGGCATGCGCGCCCTTGCGGATAACCAGTTGTGCCTTCGGTAAATGGAGGTCAGGATGGAGTTCTGCATCAGCAGTACCTTGTACGCAATGTGTAGGCCACAGCACCTGAGTGCCATAATCCAGTTCAATCGTTTCAAACGGTTGCTTTGCTGGATGATTTTCAGCAAATGACACATGATTCTGTGGATGCCAGTCCTGGGTAATGACAATATTGTCAAAATGCTGCCCCAATTGGTTAATGTTCGGAATAATCTGATCCGCATTGGCCACAGCCAAGTTGCCACCGGGGGTAAAACCATTTTGTACATCTACAACAATCAAAGCCGCATTCTGCATTATTTTCATCCCTTGCAATCTGAGTTTGCGAGCAAGCATAGCCTAAAAGCGGAGCAGATTTTTAGCCTTGGGGCTAAAAATAGCATGACTGCCGGTTCGGATAAAAATTATCAGCTGACTTGGCTTGTTCAAAGCGGGTAGTGAAACAGGGAGCCATTCTTGCTGCCCCATCCAGAGCGGGCATGAAAACAAAAAAGCCTGCAAATGCAGGCTTTTTCAAATGTTTTTATCTTTACACTTTGGTGCGGTTGACCAGAATCAGCATACATACTGCCGAGATAATGATACATGGAATCGCTGCGGTAATAACGCCTGCTGCACCGAAGCCTGCAGTCAGTAACTGACCTGCAATGACAGGACCCAGCATGGCACCGATACGGCCTACTGCAGAAGCAACACCTACACCGGTACCACGTACTTCGGTTGGATACACGATACTACCGAAAGCGTACAGTACACCCTGACAGCCAATCACGAAGGCACCCGCCAATGCTGCAGCCATATACATCTGGTTCAGCGAGTTTGCACCGTTCAATGCCAATAGGCCTGCCAAAATACCGCCGTACATCAACAGAATCACGTAGGCTTTTTTCCAGCGGTCGGTCAACATACCCAGAATAATCGTACCGATGGTCGCAGTCACCATGAAGTAGAACTGTGCAGTTGAACCGTCTTTACGGGTAAAGCCCAATTCCATAAACAATGATGGCAACCAGCTCAGCATGATGTAAACTACCATCAGCGTGAAGAAGTAGCTCACCCAGATGCAAATTGTGCGTAACAGGTTATCGGAGTTAAACAGATCCTTGAATGAACCTTGCGGTGCAGCAGCAAGTTCAGCAGCAGTTTTGTTCTGCGCTTTCAGGTATTCTTTCGATTCAGGCAGGAATACCATCATCAGTGGAATCACCAAGATTGGTAATAAACCGCCCAAGTAGAACACATTCTTCCAGTTCGCACCGAATTCAGTGGCGGCAATTAAAGACAAAATTGCTGCACCGACCGGCATACCACAGTACATCAGGCCCACGGCACGACCACGGTTTTTTGGCGACACGGCTTCTGATGCCAGCGTGATCAGAATTGGCATCGCACCACCCAGACCGGCACCCGCCAGGAAACGCACGGCCAGCAACGTGTTAAAGCTGTTCACCCAAACCGTACATAAAGTAAATACGGCAAATGTTGCTGTCGACCAGATCAACACTTTTTTACGACCAATCCGGTCAGCGAGTCGGCCACCGATCAGTGCACCTGGTAATAACCCCAGAATCCCTGCACTAAAAAACACACCCAACTGAGAGCTGTCGAGACCAAAATGTTCACGAATACCTGCAGCGGCGATGCCGGCTGCCTGAATATCCAGACCTTCAATCACAGCAATCAGAAAACAGATCGCTACCGTGACGATGGCATGCTTATTATCTGATTTTTCCATTGGATTATCCTTGTTCAATCAGCGTTACTAAAAAGAAGGCCATCATCCATGAGTCTGGACATTCAAATAACTACCAATAAGTGGAAGAATCTACAGTTTATTGACAAAAATACGGGAAATTTAAAACTTTTCGATACCAACCCACATAGTCGCAAAAGCACTTAATCAAGTTTAATCAACACACAAAAAATCAACATGCCCCTTATCATTTCAATTCTGAAAATCATCTTATGCGAAAAGAGTTAAAATAGATTAATAGTTTTTATTAATTATTCTGGTAGTTTTGAATAATTATTTTGATAGATTAAATGCCTATTTTATATAGCTTTAAAGTCTATACTGATCTTTAATAAATCTTAAATTCTGAGGTTTTTACCCGGAATTGGCGAGTTGATTGGGCTCAGTATAGTTTTTTGAAATATAAGTTGCCATTTTTACAGTCCACGAAAGTGATCTTGAGCGATTAAAGCGGATAAGCATTTCAGGACATATCCATTTAAAAAATTATCTGGCTTTTTAATTGTTAGATTTTTCACTTGCTTTTCATAAAGTTTTTAGATGGTTTGACTAAAGCATATTGTTCTTCACCGCTTGTTCGTTCATAATTTGCATAAGCATTATTCAATTGCATTGAATTGGCTATAAATCAAAATACGTAACCATCCAAATTGATGTTTTTCTACCTGACCGGATGGCCAAATAGGATAATTTTTTAAAATGACTCAGCAAGCACAGATCATTCAAGGTTCAATTGTCGCAATCGTCACCCCGATGTTTGAAGATGGCAGCGTAGATTGGAAGGGTCTAGAAAAGCTGGTTGAGTGGCATATAGAACAAGGCACCAACAGTATTGTGGCTGTAGGGACCACAGGCGAAGCATCAACTCTAAGCATGGCTGAACATACCCGGGTGATTAAAGAAATCATCCGTGTAGCCAACAAACGCATTCCGATTATTGCCGGCACTGGTGCAAACTCGACCCATGAAGCCATTGAGCTCACCAGAGAAGCAAAAGAGCTCGGTGCAGATGCCGCATTACTGGTTACGCCTTATTACAACAAGCCTACCCAGGAAGGTTTATATCAGCACTACAAAGCGATTGCTGAAGCCGTTGATTTGCCGCAAATTCTGTATAATGTTCCGGGCCGTACCGGCGTGGACATGCTGAATGAAACCGTGATCCGTCTGGCTGACATTCCGCAAATTGTCGGCATTAAAGATGCGACTGGCGACGTTGCTCGTGGCAAAGAACTTATTGAAGGATTAGCCGGCAAAGACATGACCGTTTATTCTGGCGATGATGCTACGGCATACCAGCTCATGGGTGTGGGTGCCAAAGGCAACATTTCTGTCACTGCCAATGTCGCACCAAAAGAAATGAGCCTGATCTGTGCTGCTGCACTTGCAGGTGATACAGAAGGTGCTGAAGCTTTAAATAATAAAGTTGCAAATTTACACAATATTTTATTTTGTGAATCTAACCCAATTCCTGTGAAATGGGCACTCCATGAAATGGGCTTAATTGGTACCGGTATTCGCTTACCATTAACTCCTCTTGCAGAACAATATCGCACCCCATTGCGTGAAGCACTCAACGCTGCGGGTGTCATTAAATAAAGAGCACAACACTATGCAATTACGTTTCGGTTTAACCCTTGCACTTTCAGCATTCAGTTTAGCGGGTTGTAGTTCAATGGGAATCAGCAATGGTTCACTGGACTATAAAAATACAACAACCCTTGAGCCTCTGAAATATCCTGAAGGTTCAATGGTTCGCCCGGCAACGCCGTTGTATCCTGCCCCAACAATTGACCCGCTGGCAATTGAGCATGCACCCCCGCTTGAAAACAAACGTGGTAACCGCTTTGCTCTGCCCCGTCCTGACAAGGCTCAGGAGAATACTGCAGCTGATACTCAACAGGACAGCACAAATATCGGTCGTCCACAGCTGGTTCGTGATGGAAACCAAAATCCACTGCTCAAAATAGACGGAAATTCTGCTACAATTTGGCAGTACACACTTGCCACCCTCAGCAGCCTCAACCATAGCATTGTTGGTCAAAGCAAAAATCGTTACGAAGTAACCATTAAGATTGATCAGCAGATTTATGTATTAAGACTAAGTTCTGTAGGCACAAGTAACAACCTAGCTGTATTCAATGCCGATAACAGCTTTGCAGACAAAGAAAAAGCTGCAGAACTGTTAACCCAGATTTACCAAAATTGGCCAGCCTAGTCGTACTAGGCATTTTTTTTTGAAAAAGGTTCCCCCATGTTGAAACAAACCTTGCTCTATACTGGTAAAGCCAAATCTGTTTATGAAACAGACAGTGCAGATCACCTTATCCTGGTTTTCCGTGACGATGCTTCTGCATTTAACGGCGAAAAAATCGAACAGCTGGATCGTAAAGGCAAGGTGAACAACCGTTTTAACGCCTTCATCATGGAAAAATTGGCTGCTGCCGGCATTGAAACTCACTTTGAAAAACTTCTTTCTCCGACTGAAGTTTTAGTGAAAAAATTAAAAATGATTCCGGTTGAATGTGTAGTGCGTAACTATGCAGCGGGTTCTTTATGCCGTCGCTTAGGTGTAGAAGAAGGGAAAGAACTTGTTCCACCTACTTTCGAACTGTTCTTCAAAGATGATGCGCTTGGCGACCCAATGGTGAACGAATCTCAAGCGATTGCTTTGGGTTGGGCAACTGCTGAACAATTGGTTCAAATGAAAGAACTCACTTACAAAGTGAACGAAGTGCTTAAAGGTCTGTTCGATGCAGGTAACATGTTACTTGTAGACTTCAAACTTGAATTCGGTGTGTTCCACGACCGTATTGTGCTGGGTGATGAATTCTCTCCAGACGGTTGCCGTTTATGGGACAAAGACACCAAGAAGAAACTCGACAAAGACCGTTTCCGTCAAGGTTTAGGCGGTGTTGTTGAAGCTTATGAAGAAGTTGCTGCACGTTTGGGTATCGACCTTTCTGATATCTAATTCGTTCATCGAATTTTAAAAAACCGGGCTAAACTGCCCGGTTTTTTATATCTTCAAAAATCGGAAAAACAGATTTAGTTAATAAAAATGATCGTTTTTACAATATTGGTTTTTTTACTTAATCTATCTTACATAGCAGGTAGCAAGCGATTGAAGTCAATGGCTTTATAAACTCCTGCTTAACGACCCAGATTTTTAGTTTATCCTCCAGGATGTATCTCCCCTAAGACATCCTATTTTCAGCCCAATCCATGCTCTGGATTGGGCTTTTTTTACGTTTTTTATCTGAAAAACTTAGTATGAAAGAAGATAACTCAGCGTCTTGAATCATCTTGACTGTTATTGCTGTTGTTGCTGTTGCATCCAGCGGCGCTGTTGCAGTTTTTCTCCTTCAACTTCACGCTTGTTCCGTGCAGATTCGTAGAGCTTGGTGCCTTTTAATTCAGGAGGCATATACTCTTGCAGTACGAAATGCTCGGGGTAATTATGCGGATATAAATAATCCACCCCGTAACCCTGCTCTTTCATCAATTTGGTTGGGGCATTACGTAAATGTAGCGGCACAGGCAGATTGGCCGTTTTTTCTGCTAAATCTAAGGCCTTATTGATGGCCAGATAAGTGCTGTTACTTTTGGCACTGGTGGCCAAATACACTGCACACTGGCCAAGAATAATACGACACTCCGGCATGCCCACCGCCTGCACCGAGCGGAAACATTCGCCTGCCAGCAGCAAGGCATTGGGGTTGGAATTGCCAATGTCTTCCGAAGCAGCGATCAGCATACGGCGGGCAATAAACACCGGATCTTCTCCACCTTTCAGCATGCGCGCCATCCAGTACAAGGCGGCGTCCGGATCACTGCCGCGGATGGATTTAATAAAGGCAGAGACCAGGTCATAATGCTGCTCACCCGATTTGTCATAGCGGGCAATGTTCTGCTGGGCTACTCTCACAACAATGGCATTGGTAATGCTATTTTCCAGTTCCGGCTCAAAGGTACTGGCAATTAAATCTAATAAATTAAGTGCTTTACGTGCATCTCCAGCCGCAAATTGCAGTAATGCTTCGTATTCTTCAATTTGAATATAGCGTTCTTTTAAAAATGCATCTTGCTGAATCGCCTTATTCACCAAGGTCTTAATCGCCTCGTCATCCAGCACATTTAAGGTATACACCTGACAACGCGATAACAAGGCATTGTTCACTTCAAAAGAGGGATTTTCTGTGGTCGCTCCAATTAAGGTAATTTTGCCTTTTTCCACCGCATTCAATAAGGCATCTTGCTGTGACTTGTTAAAACGATGAATTTCATCAATAAACACGACCGGGGTCAGTAAATCGCCACTTTCGGCAATTACTTCACGTAGTTCTTTTACTCCGGTATTGAGTGCCGATAAACTGATAAATGGCCGATCCACCGCTTGAGCCAAAAGCAAAGCAATGGTGGTTTTTCCGACTCCCGGTGGTCCCCAAAAAATAATGGATGGCAAATGTCCCTGATCAATCATCTGACGTAAGGGTGCACCTGCTCCCAAGAGATGATCTTGACCAATAATTTCGGACAAGTCACGTGGGCGAAGGCGTTCAGGAAGTGGGATATGGCTCTCGGACATCTTGTTATTTCTTTGCTGTACTTAAAACAAGTCTACTATGTAATTTTAATATCGCGTATTTCAAATCAAGTGATTTACAAAAAATCATACTGTTATTTTAAAAAAAATATCCATCATCATGATGGATATTTTACGTGAATTACTTTTAAATAGAGTAAAGTGGCTTATCCAAAACAAGCAGGCCATCAGAGATACAAACTGAATCATTCTCCTTTTGTATGTTCACGGATATAATTATTGTGTGAAATAAATCACACTTTTAAGCATTTTGATTATTTAAATGGGTAAGCTTTATGGAATATATTTTCAAAAACAAGCGAAAACCTTTCAGTCAGGATGGCCAAACACCCGATCAGCCGTGCATTAAAACCCCTCAAAATCAATTGTCTGCCGAAAACATTATTATCCAAAATATCCTTGATCAATTACCCCAGCTGGTCTGGGTCAAGAACAAACAAAACCGGTATTATTATAATCAGGCAATTTGTGACTACATCGGTAGCCCTGTCAATTTATCGCATAATGATGAATGTCAAAGCTTCATTCATCCTGAAGATTACCCGAACTATAAGGTACTTTGGCAAAATGCCTTGCACATTCAACAAGGCTTCGAACACGAATGCCGTATTCAACACCATCAACAGGGTTACCGGGTTTGCCGGGTTTCCGTTCAAGCGGCACAACATTTAGATAATATTGAATGGATGATCACTGCCACAGATATTCATGATCATTATTTAAAGCATAGCGAATTGTATCAGCAAGTGCTTGTACAGGGCAAAATGCTGGATGCCAGCGTAGACTGCATCAAGCTTTTAACACCCCAGGGTCAGTTGACCCATATGAACCGTTCCAGTTGTCTCGCCTTAGGCGTACCGGTCAATGAAAATAAGTTGGGTATGTCCTGGTTAAATTTACTGCCCGAATCCATTCAGCATTCGGGACAACACGCATTAAAACAGGCCTCTACGGGAAAAAATGCGCGTTTTGATGGCATCAGCATCATTGCCGGTCAGCCTCCACAATATTGGGATACCATGTTAACTCCCATACTGAATGAGGATGGTTCGACCCAAAGTATTCTTTGTGTTTCCCGGAATGTCACCCAACAAAAGATGGCGGAAAAAAATCTGCAACAGGTGATTGAACTTGACGAATTGACTGGCTTATATAACCGTCGTGCATTCCATAAAATTTTTAAAAAGACCCTTCAAAATGCCCAGCATCAACAAGAATCTGTTGGCTTTTTGCTGATTGATTTAGACTATTTCAAGCATATCAATGATATCTTGGGTCATAGTGCAGGCGATTATTTAGTCCAGATTCTTGGTCAGCGCTTAAGTGGCTGTTTTAATGAAAAAGTCTTGGTGTCACGTCTGGGCGGTGATGAATTTGCGATTATCGTGCCACATCTGCGTGATGAGGCTGAATTGCTGAACATTGCACAAATAGCACGCCAGCAACTGGATAAGCCGATCTGTTATGCCGGGCAATATATTAATGGCGGAATGAGCATCGGTTGTGCCATATACCCGCGTGATGCAAAAAATAGCTCGACCTTGTTACGCTGTGCCGATGTAGCGCTGAATGATCTTAAAATCAGTGGCCGTGGCGGTATTCGAATGTTCACGAGTACCATGTTTAACAGCATCGCCGTCACCACCAAACAGCTTTCGCTGGCGCGGGCAATTATTCAGCACGATAAAATTTTTCCGGTCTACCAGCCCAAGGTCAAGCTCGCAGACGGAACAGTTACCAGTTTTGAAGCGTTGCTGCGCTGGCAGGATGCAGAAGATCAAACCCAGCTCCCCTTGCACATTTCTTGCGCTTTTCAGGATTATGAACTGGCCACGAGAATCAGCGAAATTATTCAGCTCAAAGTCTTTCAGGATATGAGCCAGTGGCAGGAAGCAGGCCTGAAACTGTTACCCATTTCCATCAATGCGGCACCGGTTGAATTCTTAAGGGACAATTATGCAGAAACCCTGTTAAACCGGCTTGCTCAATTTAAGATTCCCCACCCTCTGATTGAAATAGAAATTACCGAACAAAGTCTTTCAGAGCATGGTTCCGACTATGTCATCCGTGCCTTGAACCTGTTAAAACAATCCGGGCTGAAAATTTCACTGGATGATTTTGGGACCGGTCATTCTTCCTTGACCCGATTAAGGGATTATCCGATTGATTGTCTAAAGATTGATCGAAATTTCATTAAAAATATACCGGACAACCCTTCTGATTTGGCAATTGTGAAGGCCATCAGCCAGATCGGTGCAAGCATTGCCTTAGATATCCTGGTCGAAGGCATTGAACGTTCAGAGCAGGTTGAAGTGCTGAAAGCTTGCGACTGTTCTACCGGGCAAGGTTATTATTTTTATCATCCCCTGATCTTTCAGGAAGCCACTCCCTTATTAAATCCTGTGGCTGATGCCGCTCAGCCCCTCAGTTCTTCTGCTTAGCCATTCAAGTTTATTCATGCTTGCAGTCCTCCTCTACTTTACAGGCTCAGGCAATGGCTTTATTAGCTGTCGAGGATTAAGGTTTTCAGGTGATTTCAGCCGAAGCTGACAGGAGGATGAACAGGCAATTAACGCACCCAGCGCACAATATATTCTTCAAGATCGTCTTCATTGACTTGCATTTCGGAAATACAGCGGCCGGCTGCCGATTTTCTCGCCTTGATCACACTGTCACGTGTTCCGGTATTTAAATAATGCCAGGCAGGTAAAGTCTTGCCTTCTTTTAAACGGCGATAAGCACAGCTCGGCGGCAGCCAGTGAATAGTATCTAACTTTTCTGGTGTCAGCTGAATGCAATCCGGCACATGGTCAAGTCGCTGCTCATAATTGCTACAACGTGCAGTCTGGCAGTCTAAAAGTTTGCAAGCCACCTTGGTATAAGCGACTTCTTGCAGTTCTTCATCTTCCAGCTTGATTAAACAGCAGAGACCACAACCATCACATAATGCCTCCCATTCGGCAGGATTAAGTTCAGTTAAAGCGTATTTTTTCCAGAATTGTGGACGCAATTGTTCAGTCATAACAGTGAGAAATTAAAAGAAGCTGCTTATTATAACGTGTTCAAGTTCACAATGTAGGAATATGATTTTTACTTCAAATCATATATTTGCTGTCAAAGTGAACATTTTTTAAACATAAGCATAACACTGTTGGAAATTATCCCCCCCTATACTGAATCTACTTTGAAAATAACAACACATGGAGAAAGCTTATGTTCCGTTGGGCGATTATTTTTGCAGTGATTGCACTGATTGCGAGTCTATTCGGTTTTGCTGGCGTCGCAGGATTATCGAAGGATTTTGCAATTATTTTACTCGTCATTGCCGTTATTCTGGCAATCGTCGGCTTCCTCTCTCGTGGAAGGGTTTAGTTGAATAACCTCCGTTAAAAACATCTCACTTAATCAAAAAAAGAGCCTGTTCAGGCTCTTTTTTATATCCGTTTTTTGCTTCAGCTTTCTATCATCTACCTCTCAAAAAAACCGAATCAAAGTTAGCTATCTTTTTATCTAACTTATCTGGCTGTGGAGAGTTGTAAACTCAAAATTAAGGGCGTAAGTGACGGGGTCTAAAACCTGTGGCCAATAAACCAATGGCATAAGCCACCACACCGGCGACACACAAACCAATCACTTCCAGAATCCGCATCCACTGCGATACATCTCCATTGTACAAGGTCAAGCCATACCAAAGTGCAGCAACCATCGCGGCATTGGCAATCGCATATTGCAGAAACAGCTTTTTCCAGTGTCCGGCAAAGCGGAAAATATTGCGTTTATGCAAATAGAAATACAGCATGCCAGCATTGACCAGTGCCGAACCGGAAGAAGCCAGGGCCAACGCCATATGCTCTGCATGCCAGTCAATCAGCTTAAAGAAACCAATAAACACCACGTTTAAAATGGCATTCGCGGCTACTGCCATCAGGCCAACACGCACCGGCGTTCGGGTATCTTGCTGGGCATAAAAACCTGGGGCAAAGACCTTAATCAGCATGAAGGAAATCACCCCGGCACTCATACATTGCAGGGCCAAAGCCGTCATTTGCGTATCTTCAAAGGTAAATTGCCCACGCTGGAATAAGGCCTGAATAATTGGCGTAGACAGCATAAATAAGGCGATACTGGCCGGAATACCGACCAGCATGATCACCTTGGCAGCCCAGTCAATCATGCTGCGGAACTTGGCCTGATCCTGTTCAGCATGACGTACAGACAGCGAAGGTAAAATCACGGTACCAATCGCCACACCAATTAAACCTAAAGGCAATTCCGTCATCCGCTCGGCACTGTATAGCCACGATACCGAACCATCCTGCATGAAGGATGCCCAAATGGTATTCAACAGCAGGTTAATTTGCGTGACCGAAACACCAAACAGTGCCGGGAGCATCAATTTCATGATGCGTTCCACACCTTCGTGCTTGAAATCCACTTTAGGTGGAATTAGCAGTTTTTTGCGCCACAGCTCTGGAATCTGAATCACCAGCTGCAAGATACCGGCAATCACCACCGCCCAGCCGAGTGCCATAATCGGTTCGGCCATATAGGGCGTGAGCCACCACGCACCTGCAATCATGGTGATATTCAATAATACCGGCGAAAAAGCCGGTGTTGAAAAAGAACCGTAACTGTTCAGGATACTGCTGGCAAAAGCCGTTAAAGACATAAACAGCAGATAGGGAATGGTCAGGCGGAACATGTCCGTCGCCAGGGCAAATTTTTCCGGGTCGTCATGGAAACCGGGTGCATAGATATATAGCACGGCCGGCGCTGCAATCATGGCAATAAAGGTCAGGGCGGTCATAAAGGTGGCCAGACAGCCAAAGACCCGACTAATCAGAATTTGCACTTCTGCATGAGTGCGCGTGGTTTTATATTCGGTTAGAACCGGAATAAACGCTTGCGAGAATGCCCCTTCGGCAAATAAGCGCCTGAAAAAGTTCGGAATACGAAAGGCCACCACAAAGGTATCGAAATCTTTACCCGCACCAAACACATTCAGCAACACCACATCTCGGACCAAGCCCAGCACCCGAGACAACATGGTCATTGTACTAACAATAAAGGTCGATCGCCAAAGCGCCATCGTAACCACCCAGTGAAAAAATTAAGTCGCTATTGTAATGAAACTCCACAGGGAATTTCGTTGTTTAATCATAAAGCCCATTCATTCTTGATGGATTTTATGCTGCTGCAATAAAGTTCTGAATTTGACCCAGTCAAAAAATGGGCCCGGGTCGGTTTTACGTCCAGGTGCAATGTCCGAGTGGCCGGCCAAATGTTGTAAAATTTTTGGATAAGCCACCTGCAATGCAGCCGTCACTTGCGCCAGCACTGCATATTGAATCTCGTCAAAAGGCAAATCATCACTGCCTTCCAGTTCAATGCCAATGGAATAGTCATTACATTCTTTTTTGCCCAGGTAAGTGGAACGTCCGGCATGCCAGGCCCGATCATTAAAATTCACGAATTGCAGCACTTCCCCACTGCGTAAAATCAGCAGATGCGCAGAAACCTGCATGCCTTCAATGCTTTGAAAATAAGGATGCTGTGACCAGTCCAGCTGGTTCTGAAAAAACTGTTCAATATATCCCCCACCAAACTGTGACGGTGGCAGACTGATGTTATGTACCACCACCAGTTGAATTTCAGTCTGTTCGGGACGCTGATTATAATTTGGGGAAGCTACTTGCCTGGCACCGATTAACTGACCGTCGATGACCTGAAAAAAGGGTGCCTGTTGCATATGCCGATCCTGAGTCCTGTTCACATAAGCTGATGATTTTAGCGCAATCCTAAAACTTTAAACTTAAAATCTCAAATTCCCCAGATAAAATTGCTGCAAAAAAACAGTTCTTTTAAATGAACAGTGCTAAAATAACGCGCAACTTTCATGGGTTAAAAAAGATACGGAAATACTGATGAGCATATCTCAATCTTTGCTTGAACAATCAATCGAAATCAACATTCAGCAAGCATTACAAGAAGATATTGGCGAAGGTGATATCACCGCTTTATTAACCCCTGAAGATGAACAGGCTACAGCAACCATCATTAGCCGTGAAGACATGGTGCTGGCCGGTCAGCCTTGGGTCAATGCCCTGATTCAGGCCTATGATCCAAAAGTACAGGTGACCTGGCTAAAAAATGATGGTGACCGCGTAAACGCCAATGAAGCCTTTTTAAAACTGGCCGGCTCTGCACGCAGCCTGCTCACGGTGGAACGCCCTGCCCTGAATTTTATCCAGACCTTATCTGCTGTAGCGACCAAAACCGCTTTATATGTCAAAGAACTTGACGGCTTGAATACCAAATTGCTGGATACTCGTAAAACCTTGCCGGGCTTACGTATTGCACAAAAATATGCCGTGGCGATTGGTGGCGGTCAGAACCATCGCCTCGGTTTATTCGATGCCTTCTTAATTAAAGAAAACCATATTATGGCTGCGGGTGGGATTGCTCAGGCGATAGCCAAAGCACATAACATCGCACCGGGTAAACCGGTGGAAGTGGAAGTGGAAACCTGGGATGAGCTGAACCAGGCTTTAGAAGCAAAAGCGGATATCGTGATGCTGGATAACTTTAGCCAACAGCAAATGATTGATGCGGTGAAGCATGTTGCCGGTCGTTGCAAGCTGGAAGCATCTGGCAATATTACCATTGCAAACTTACGTGAAGTGGCAACGTCAGGTGTGGACTATATTTCGATGGGTGTGTTGACCAAAGACGTGAAAGCCGTGGATTTATCCATGCGTTTTAATGCTTGATCTCCCCCGCTCAATTCAATAAAGATTGAGTCAATAAAAACGCACCGATGGGTGCGTTTTTTATTGCTGAGATGTTTAAACTAACAACTTACCAGCCTAAAGCTTCTTGCTGTTTTTTAATGAGTTCCTGGATGCCTTTTTCTGCCAATTCCAGCATTTCGTTACATTGCGCACGGGTAAATGGCTTGTCTTCAGCCGTCCCCTGCAGCTCGATAAACTCGCCTGCCTGAGTCATCACCACGTTTAAGTCAGTTTGGCAGTTTGAATCTTCTTCATAACACAGATCCAGTAAGGCTTTGTCCTGATACATGCCGACAGAAATCGCGGCCACCAGACCTTTCAACGGATCTTGCTTAATTTTCTTGGTTTCAAGCAATACATTCATGGCATCCACTAAAGCCACTGCTGCACCGGTAATAGAGGCTGTACGGGTACCGCCATCTGCCTGAATCACATCACAGTCGATGGTAATGGTGTTTTCACCCAGTTTTTTCAAATCGACCATGGCACGCAGGCTACGACCAATCAGACGCTGGATTTCCTGAGTACGGCCACTTTGTTTACCACGCGCGGCTTCACGGTCACTACGGGTATGGGTAGAACGTGGCAACATGCCGTATTCCGCAGTCACCCAGCCTTGTCCTTTCCCTTTCAAGAAACGCGGTACCGAATTATCAATACTTGCGGTACAAAGAACTTTAGTATGACCAAATTCAATCAACACTGAACCTTCCGCATAACGTGTATAGTTACGGGTAATTTTTACCTCACGTAATTGATCTAATGTACGTTGGTCGATACGCATAATGAGTCCTTGTTTTGGCTAAAATTCATTGCGGCCTAGTATAACAGAAGCGGGCTCTCAGGTTTTGCCCGGAGATTCTCCATTGGCAAAAACCATCAAGCCCAGACGCGTCCATTTAAGCTCTCATGAAATTCGCTACCTGCCCTGCATGTCCTTAAGCTTGTGAGGGAATATTAAAAGCCCAATAAGCCTTTTAATTTCTGTTTGGATTGTTCAAGGGTTGAGGTCCATGAATTTGGCAATGAGCATTTAGCCAAACGTACCCAGACACTGCCGAACTGTTTAAAAAAGCTGGCTTCGTTATAGTGAATGCCATATTCATCACATAAGGCACGAATTTTAGGCGCCACTTCTGCGTAACGGTTTGCCGGCATATCCGGGAACAAATGATGTTCAATTTGATGACTCAAATTACCACTTAAAATGTGCAGCCATTCTGTGCCGCTAAAATTGCTCGATCCACGAATCTGACGTAAGTACCATTCGGCGCGGGTTTCATTTTCAGTATTGTCCGGTTCAAAGGTTTCAGCATCTTCCGTGAAATGTCCATTGAAAATCACTGCGGATGCCCAGAGGCTCCGAATGACATTGGCCACGGCATTGCCGGCAAAGACCGGCAGTGCATTCGGACCTGCAATTAACGGGAAAAATACATAATCTTTGGCAATCTGACGGGTGGCTTTTTTACGGAATTTTGCCGACTCTTTCCACACCTCTTTCCAGGTTTTTGTTTTATAAACCAGCACATCTTCCAGATGTAAACCCTGTACGCCGACATACCATTCAAAGAACAGCATGAGCTGAATGGTTAAAGGAATATTAAATAAAAAACGCGGTTCCCATTTTTGCGATTCACTGACCCGAATCAGGCCATAACCCACATCATGGTCTTTGCCAATAATATTGGTATAGGTGTGATGGATATAATTGTGGGTATATTTCCAGTCATCTCCGGTCGCCATGGTATCCCAGTCATAATTGGCACCGTTCAGATTCGGGTCGTTCAGCCAGTCAAACTGACCGTGCATCACGTTATGGCCCAGCTCCATATTTTCCACAATTTTGGAAATACCCAACAAGCCCGTGCCCAATAACCAGACTGGCGGAATCCAGCCGCCAAACATCAACATGCCGCGGGATGCAATTTCGCTATAACGGACAAAATCGCGGATTTTATAAATATATTCGGCATCTTTTTCGCCAATATTGTCCATCACTTCACGGCGAATGGCATCGACTTTTTCACCAAATTCGGCAATTTGTTCAGGGCTTAAATATTTCGATTTACTGTTTTCTTGAAACTTCACTGACATATTCATTGTTTTTCTCCTGAGTGAGCATCGAACCCTGTTTTTAAAAGTGCAATCACTCACTAAACGGCGCTATTAAAGCGTTTTTATTTTTTAAAGGTTAATCACGACCGGACTTACAGCCTGGCTAATACACAATTTGATCTGGGTATTGCTATCGTGGTCGATTTCACCGGTCAGCAGGTTTTTGGTCGAACCGCTCACTTTGGTACAGGTACAGGTATTGCAGATGCCCATGCGGCAACCATGTGCAGGTCTTAATCCTGCCTGTTCAGCACTTTCCAGCAAATTGGTTCTGGCTTCAAACTCTTGTTGGGCACGTAAAAAGACCACCGGTTGTACTGCTGCAGTTTCATCAACCACGATCTGGAAATATTCCTGCCTGAGCAGATCGGCAATTCCTAGCTGTCGATAAATCTGGTTCAGACTCTGCATCATGCCCTGGGCACCACAGGCATAACTTTGACGTTGCTGAAAATCCGGCACGGTACTTTCAAGCAGTTCTGCGGTTAAATGTTGCTTATGTGCCAGAGTATTAAAATGATGATATTTAAACTGTGGATGATGCTCGCTCAATTGCTGCAATTCATTATGAAAAGCATCATCACGCGTGAAATAAATCAGATCAATCTGGCTGACTTGTTGACGAATCGCCTGTTGCAATAAGGCATAAATAGCGGTGATACCACTTCCAGAAGCCAACAACAGAATAGGCGCTTGAGATGAACTTAAAGTGAAATCACCTTGAGCCTGAGAGATTTCCACCACGCTGCCCGCCGTCAAACGGGTTAAAACATTGGACACTTTGCCCTGACGTTTCACTGCAATCACGACATGACCGTTTGCGGCAATTTTGACAATGGAATAACTGCGTTGCTCATGCACACCTGCAATCACGACAGTCACTAAAATACTTTGTCCGGCACGAAAAACATCAGCACGAAAATTATGATTCGGCTGCAACTCAATTTGATAAAAATCGGAACTGAGCATGTGTACATCAACAATGCTGGCTTTGACTTTTTTCCAGGCCCATACCGGATTGATTTTTTCAGCAATAAAATCGACAAAATCTTCTCGAATCCATTGCGGCTGATATTGCATCACATGACTCATATGACGTTCCTCTTTTATTGCTGGCTATTTATTTGAGTGAACAGTTGTTCTTATAGTGAACACCTGTACACTATAATCATTTTTTCATTCAGTCAACACCTGTTCACTGACATTCATCGTTTATTTTGTTTTTTTTTGATAGACTTCATGCAGAATTTTTTTAGAGTAGTCGAATGTCGATACGGGATGAGCGTAAACAGCAGAGCCGCCAAGCACTTTTAGATGCCGCGCTGGCTTTAAGCACGTCTGGGCGTTCTTTTAGCAGCATCAGTTTGCGTGAAATCGCACGTCATGTCGGCTTGGTGCCGACGGCGTTCTATCGTCATTTTCAGGACATGAACGAGCTGGGACTGGAACTGGTTGATCAGGTTGCCATGCATTTAAAAGGCATTTTGCATCAGCTGGGACAGGCCTATATCTATCAACCGAATACCAAAACCGAAATCAGCCTGGACCTGTTTTTTCAGGCGGTTGAACATCATCCTGAACCTTGGGTCTTTATGATTGCCGAGCGTTGGGGTGGCTCAGAAGTGATCCGCCATGCCATTGCACGGGAAATTAATTTTTTAATTGAAGACCTGGCCAACGATTTGGGTCAAGTTAAGACCATGCAGCACATTGGTAATGCCCAAGACCTGCAAGTATTTTCCAATATTTTAATTAACTTGTCTTTTACCTGGGCCATGACCTGGATGGACATTGGCCGGAAATTTCAGGGTCCGGAACGGTCAACACAGCAAAACCAGTTTAAGCTGCAAACCATGACTCAAGTGCATTTGATTTTCCGTGGCATCTCCAACTGGGACCCATCCAAAGATTCTACCTCTTCATAATTGAAGATGACCCGATATAAAAAACCGCCATAATGGCTAATGCCAGTCAGTTAACAAACTGACTGGCATTTTCTTTTTTAAATTCATGATTGTATTTAATATGTGGGAAAGTCATCTGCAACTGTTTGAGGCAGGACTACATAAAAAAATGATTGTTTCTGCGACAGATTTGCTAGTTGATAGTGGCTGACGAGTTTTGCGGATGACAAATGCCTTTGGTTACTTTGGGCGAAACCAAAGTAACAAATGAGCTGCAAAAGTTTGATTTAAAACGGTAAGACTCCGTCATGAATTACTAAAAATTAAGGAGTTTATTTCTAAACTCCTTAACTGATCAGCATTAACCATGATTGCGGTTTTTTTAGAGCTTGTTGCTTATTTGGCTTTACGCTCTTTTTCGACCAGGTAGCTGATCACTTGCGTCACTTTGGCATCTTCGCCTTGTACCACATATTTACCATTGACCACGACCGCAGGCACACCGCTCAATTGATATTGCTGTGCCAATTGCTTGGCTTGTGCCACTTTTGAGGTAATTGCGAATGAATTAAACATGCTGTTAAATTTAGCTTCAGGCACGCCATATTTTACAAAGAACTTGGCCTGGGAGTTTTGATCAAAAATCTGCTGGCCACCCGCATGAATGGCATGGAATAACGGCAGGTGAGTTTTCTTGCGTACCCCTAATGCTTCAGATACGAAGTAGCCACGTGCACCCTGTTCCCACACCGGATTCATGGCAGCCGGAGTACGCACAAAGTTGACATCTTTAGGCATTTTTTTCAGCCAGGTCTGCATATGCGGCTCTAAGCGATAGCAGTGCGGGCAGCCGTACCAGAAGAATTCGCGCACTTCAATTTTTCCAGGTACCTGAACTTTACCCGGGTTGGCCACCACGGTGTAATCTTTACCTGCAACAAAATTTGCTGCCATTGCGGTGCCGGATAAGGCAAAAATAGCCGTCGCTACGCTACCTAAAAGAAATTTTTTCATTGACCTTATTGTCCTCTAAATCATTATGCTTAATTTATGCGATCACTATAAATCAATTATGCCGATTTCGTTTTCATTCTGTGAACTTTTTTACGGCATTTATCGCTTTTTTTAGAATTAACGCTACACTAAGCTTCTGTAACTTTTTTAAATTATAACGACTTGATTAAGGTGATACCGATGTCGCAATTGAATGTTGATCCACAAGAAATTGCCAAATTTGAAGCATTCGCTGCCATATGGTGGGATCAGCATTCTGAGTTCCGCCCCTTGCATATGATCAATCCGCTGCGTTTAAACTGGATTGATGAGCATGCCGGCGGTCTCAGCGGTAAAAAAGTGCTCGATGTCGGTTGCGGTGGCGGTATTCTGTCGGAAAGCATGGCGCGTCGCGGAGCCGATGTTTTGGGCATCGACATGGGTGAAGCACCGTTAAATGTGGCACGCATTCATGCCGAACAGGAAGGCGTACAGAACATTCAATATCGCCAGGTTCCGGTAGAACAGTTGGCGCAAGAACAGGCCGGACAATATGACGTGGTCACCTGTATGGAAATGCTGGAACATGTGCCCGATCCGGCATCGATTATCCAGGCCTGCCAGACCCTGGTCAAACCGGGCGGTCATGTGTTCTTCTCGACCATTAACCGTAATCCGAAATCCTATCTGTTTGCCATTATTGGTGCAGAATACATCCTGCGTATGTTGGCCAAAGGCACACATGATTACAGCAAGTTTATTAAACCTTCCGAGCTGGCACATGATATCCGTGCGGCAAATCTGAAACTGAAAGACATGACCGGTCTGCATTACAACCCGCTCACCAAACGTTACTGGCTGGCACCGAATGTCGATGTGAACTACATGGTTCATACGGTAAAAGAAGGTGTCTGATGAAAGCTGTACTGTTTGACCTGGATGGCACCCTGATTGATACGGCAGCCGACTTCATTCGCATTATTCAGGACATGTGCCGCGATAAACCCTGTGACATCGTGGCGGCTGATTTAATTCGTACCCAGGTGTCTGAAGGCGCACGCGCTATGGTGAAACTGGTCTATCCGGAACTGGAAGTGGATGATCCTGTTTTCCTTGCACATCGCCAGCGCTTTCTGGATTTGTATGGCGAAGATATTGCGGTAGAGACTGACCTGTTTGAAGGCATGTATCCCTTGCTGGAGCAACTGGAAAGTCAGAATATTCCCTGGGGGATTGTCACCAACAAGCCACGCTGGCTCAGTGAATCCTTGCTTCAGGCACTGAATTTGACTGAACGCTGTGCGGTTCTGGTTTGCCCGGAAGATGTCAGCAATACCAAACCCGATCCGGAACCAATGTATTTGGCAGCCAGGCAAATTCAGGTCAGAGCTGAAGACTGCATTTATGTCGGTGACCATCCACGTGACATCGATGCAGGCCGCAATGCCCATATGTACACCATCCTGGCGGGTTATGGCTATTTACCATTGCAACACAAAGATGACTTAACAGCATGGCAGGCGGATTGTATAGTGAAGACAGTTGCAGAATTACATCAAGTGATTAATCAACTAGTCGGCGTAAAACAAGATCATCATTCACTCATTTCATAACGACATAACAATATAAACGAGGAGGTATGCAATGAAATATTCAGAATATCAGCCTCGCCCCGATCTGTTAAAAGATCGCATTATCCTGATTACAGGTGCGGGCGATGGTATTGGCCGTGCGGCTGCAATAAGCTATGCCCTGCATGGTGCCACTGTAGTGCTGCATGGACGTACCCTAAACAAGCTTGAAGTCATTTATGATGAAATTGAAAGCCTGGGTGCGCCACAACCGGCTATTCTGCCTTTGCAGCTCTCCAGCGCCTCTCCTCGTGACTATGAATTGCTGGTCGATACTTTAACGCAACAGTTCGGCCGCCTGGACGGCATTTTGCACAATGCCGGCATATTGGGGGAACGTACCGAACTGGCGCATTACCCGGTGGATACCTGGGATGATGTAATGGCGGTGAATCTGCGTGCTCCCTTTATTTTGACCCAGGAACTGCTGCCCTTACTGGCAAAATCCGAGCATGCTTCGGTGGTATTTGCCAGTTCCGGTGTAGGACGGGAAGCACGGGAACGCTGGGGCGCTTATTCGGTCTCTAAAATTGCCATTGAAGCGGTGAACCAGATTTTTGCCAAGGAAAATGTCTATCCGAATGTGCGTTTTAACTGCATCAATCCGGGTGCCACCCGTACCGCCATGCGTGCCAAGGCTTATCCTGAGGAAGATCCAAAAACCTTGCCAACACCGGAAAGCATTATGCCGGCTTACCTGTATTTAATGGGAGATGACAGCCTGCATCTGAATGGTCAAAGCATTGATGCCCAAGACTGATCTGTAAAGATGAAAAGGGAGCGAATACCGCTCCTTTTTTATTACAAACTTAAATTTTAAAAAACTCAGAACTGTACTTTCGCTATTTAAGTTTTAAATCGTATTTTTAGATAATTTTTACAAAAATATTCGTTTTTATAAATCATAACAATACCGCTATGCTGAACAGCATGAAAAAACCTTCAACATGAGGAAGTACAACATGGCAGACCAAAAACGTAAAATTGAAACGATTCGTGGTATTGAAAAACTACAGCTTTCAAATACTTTAATCATCGGTCTGGAGGATGCCAAACAGGCAGAAGCCATTGCTGAGGCAGTCAGCTCACTACAAGGCCTGGTTGAACAATGGAACTAAAAGTAAAATGATATTGAGCAGTCAAACCAGATCAGCTGTTCAGCCAGTTTCTGAGAACATTTTTGAATGAATAAGCATGATCTCAAAAATTTGATACAAAGTTTTCATCAACACAAAGTTTTTTAGTATTTAATAGCCCTATAAAATTGCTGAAGATTTTTAAATGATGAGATATTTTTCCAGTAATATCCTTATTATCTCTGCATTTTTTAAGAAATGAGTGATTTATCTTCACAGTTTCTCTGCAATTTTTGCGTACATTAGCATCAATGAAATTAATACTTTTTTTATGAGGGTTCAACATGAAAAAGATTTTGACAATTCTGGCAATTTCTTTCAGTGCATTGATGGCAAACAGTATCACTACTGCTGCACCTCATGAAAAACATGATAATCGTGGCTGGGATCAATCCGATCATCCAAAATTCAATAAAGGCCGTGATTTTCGTGAAGATGATAATGACATGCAGGACAAACGCCGTATGCGTGAAGAACGCGGATTCAAGCGTCTACAACAGCATAAATGGCAACCGGGATATGTGATGCCGCAGCATTATCGTGGCAATGGCTACAAGGTTGACTATAAAAGCCATGACTTACCCAAACCGTCGCGTAACCAGCAATGGTACAAAATCAACAATGACTATATTTTAGTGGATACGGACAGCAATAATATTATACGTATTCAAGGGTTCTAAACGCCGCTTTTAATTCTCCACGCCCAAACTTCAGTTTGGGCTTTTTTTTACTTTTATGCTCTTATTTTCAAATTCCCCTTTTTTAATGCTATAACTTTCAGACCTTTACAATCTTCTTTTTTTCTCCATCAATTTCACAATTCAACTAAGATTCCAACATCGTTTATCTCTACTTTTCCTCTAATTTTGAATCATCGAAAACATCTTCCTAAATGATTCAGGGTGAAAGTAATGAAAAAAGTTCTGACTACAATTGCGCTTTCTTTATCTGCATTGATGGCAACTTCTGCAATGGCCGCACCGGACCATCGTTATGACGATCATCGTTACAACCATGCACCATCACATCAGGACAAGCGTTGGGATAATAATAACCGTTATGACCACAACCGTTACGACAATAAAAAGCTCAACCCAAGTCGTGACTGGCGTGCTGGCCAGAGTTTCCCACGTTTTTACGACTCATCACGTTATAAAGTCAGCGACCGTGAAGCACGCCGCTTACCCAATGCCAATCGTTATCAACAGTGGTATAAAATCAATGGCGACTATGTATTAGTGAATGAACGTACCGACCGTATTGTGCGCATCATCAACTAAAACCGGTTCAAGTTTCCTCTTCCCTAAAAAAAACACCTGAACGCCATTCGGGTGTTTTTTTATTTTTTAGCTTCCCCCCCGTCATTTTTTGATTAGAATCAAGGAAAGAAATTTTTTAATTTTGAGATAGGTATGCAAACGAATTCATCTGAAACTTCACAAAGCACAAATTTGCAATATGTGCATTGGTTTCGACATTCTGCGCCCTATATCAATGCCCACCGCAACAAAACCTTTGTCATCATGTTTGATGGCGAAGCGGTACAGCATGAAAATTTCCAGCATATTATTCACGACATTGCCCTGCTGCATTCTTTAGGTATTCGTCTGATTCTGGTGCATGGTGCCCGTTCGCAAATCAACCAGAACCTGAAAACCAGCGGTATTCAAACCCCTTTCCATAATCACCGCCGCATTACCACACGAGAATCCTTAAGCTGCGTCATGAATGCGGTGGGATCTATTCGCCTGCAAATTGAAGCCCTGCTTTCCATGGGACTCGCCAACTCACCCATGTACGGCGCCCGTATTGATGTAATCTCGGGCAATTTTGTCACTGCCAAACCCTATGGCATTCGGGACGGCATCGATTTCCAGCTGACGGGTGAAGTTCGTACCGTCGATACCGACGCCATTCAGAGACATCTGAAAAACCACAATATTGTGTTGCTGGGTCCAACTGGCTATTCCAGTACCGGTGAAGTGTTTAATCTGGTGGCAGAAGAAGTCGCGACCAATACCGCCATTCTGCTAAAAGCCGACAAGCTGATCTTTTTGGGGAAACAGCAAGGTCTGGTCAATGAATTTGGACAATTGCAGCGTGAAATAGCCCCGCATCAGCTGGATCGGCAGATCTTGCAATATCAGGATTCCAATCCCGATATTGCCCTGCAATTGCGCGGTGCCAAAAACGCCTCACTGCAAGGGGTACATCGTGTGCATCTGATTTCTTATACTTACGATGGTGCCTTGCTGGAAGAACTGTTTACCCGTGATGGTGCAGGCACCATGATGACCGATGCCCATTATGAAGATGTGCGTACGGCGACCATTCAGGATGTCGGCGGCTTGATGAATCTGCTCCGTCCACTGGAAGCTGAAGGCATTCTGGTGTATCGCTCACGTGAACGATTAGAAAGTGAAATTGAACAGTTTTCCGTTATTGAACGGGATGGCATGATTCTGGCCTGCGCCGCGCTGTACCCTATTCCCACCTCAGCCAATGAAATTAAATCGGCCGAGATTGCCTGTGTCGCGGTCGATCCAACCTATCGTAAATCCAACCGCGGCAGCCAGATTCTGCATTACCTGGAAGACAAGGCCAAAAGCCTGGGCATTCAGCAGCTGTTTGTACTGACCACACGTACTGCACACTGGTTTGTCGAACATGGTTTTGAAGCAGCCAGTGTGGATGACCTGCCCAATGCCCGTCAGGCGCTGTACAACTATCAAAGAAATTCCCTGGTCTTTAAAAAGTCACTTTAAGTCACTACGGTCCCATAGTTGAAGTCCATGTATTAGATTCGCGAGTGTGGCAGGGATGCCACACATTCCCCATCACGACAGGATGTCGTGTATGAGGAATAAAGACTTTTGCCTACTTTTGGTCTGTCAAAAGTAGGGTTTAGCCTACACAGAGCCACTTAAACTTTTAAAGAAAAGACAAGGCTATGAAAAATATAAATATCAAATATTTAAAGATAACAAATCATCATGCTGGTTCAGTATTAAAATAAAATTCAAATTATGGGACAGCAGTGCACTTGAAGTGGCTTTTTTTATGCCTGCTATAGCTTTATTTTTTATATCTTTATCTATGCTTTTGCGAAATTTTTGACGATTTTCTTATGCTGTATTTAAATAACGTTATACCCGCATAAGATTTAAAATTTAAATTATTTAATATCAATATCTTAACAAAATAAAACTGGATATTAAGTTGTCCTGATAAATCACATTTCTGCATAAGTTTTTCTTTTTTTTATTTATCTTTTTTCCTCATTAGAAATTTATCTTTTCTTATTTTTTTCGAAAAAGAAAAGGCTTTAGCGTATGTGTTCAATATTCAACACTTCCTTATTGCGGAGCACACATACATGAGCGCCATTCAAGCAAAATTCTGGGCGAAATCACTGGTCCTTTCTTCAGTAGTTGCTGGCGCAATGATGATGTCAGGTTGCGGAAAAAAAGAAGCTGAAACGGTCACTTTAAATATCGGCTTTCAAAAATATGGCTTGTTACCGATTATTAAAGAACGCGGCACTTTAGAAACGGCATTGAAAGACCAGGGCGTCAATGTGAAATGGGTGGAATTCCCTGCCGGTCCTCAATTGCTTGAAGGCTTAAATGTCGGCAGTGTTGTATTAGGCGAAGCAGGTGAAGCGCCGCCAATTTTCGCGCAGGCCGCCAATTCGAATCTGGTGTATATCGCCAACCAGCCAGCAGCGCCTAAAGCTGAAGCCCTGATTGTACAAAAAGATTCAGCCATTCATAGCATCCAGGATTTAAAAGGCAAACGTGTTGCCCTGAACAAAGGCTCAAATGTTCATTATCTACTGTTAAAAGTGTTAGAAGCCAACAAGCTCACTCTAAATGACATCCAGGTGGTGTACTTGCCGCCTTCGGACGCACGCGCTGCCTTTGAACGGGGTGCGGTCGATGCCTGGGTAATTTGGGATCCGTTCTTTGCTGCTGCAGAAAAGCAGATTGGTGCCCGTGTCATTGCCACCGGTGAAAACCTGGTCAGTAACCATCAGTTCTATCTGGCTGACCGCAAATTTGCCGAGCAGCATCCGGATGTGCTGAAAGCGGTCGTGAATGAACTCAACACCACCACCCAATGGGTATCCCAGCATCAGGACGAAGCCGCCAAGCTGCTGGAAAAACCAACAGGACTGTCTAACGAAATCCTGAAAACCTCCATTTCCCGCATGGGCTTTGGGGTACAACCGATTTCTGCTGAAGTGGTGCAAAAGCAGCAATATGTTGCCGATGCCTTTTATAACCAGAAACTGATTCCAAACAAACTCAATATTCAAGCCGCAATTTTAGCGAAGTAAAGCATAGATAAAACTTAGGGGATTTAACATGACTCAGCATCAGCCACACAAAAAAGCAAACACATGGTTCAAAACCTCCACTCATGGCATGAATGCCCTATTGGTTGCTTGCGCGATGTTGGGTTCAAGCGCCGCCTGGGCTGTGGATCCTTCAGTAAAACAGCTACGCGTCGGTTATCAAAAATCTTCCGTCAATCTGGTGATTGCACAGCAACAAAAGCTGTTTGAACAGGAATTTCCTAATGCAAAAATCACTTGGAATGAATTTCCAGGTGGTCCGCAAATCTTAGAAGCCCTGGCGGTCGGTTCGATTGATATCGGTGCTACAGGGGATACGCCGCCTGTGTACGCTCAGGCAGGCAACAAGCCACTGCATTATTTTGCCTATGAAACGGCAAAACCTTTGGCTTCTGCCATTTTAGTGCCAAGCAACTCCAAAATTACCCAGCTCCGCCAGTTGAAGGGCAAACGTATTGGGGTGCATCGCGGTTCAAGCTCGCATTATTTATTGGTGCAGGCAGTACGCAAAGCTGGTTTGCAATGGACAGATGTTCAACCCATCTGGCTCAGCCCGGCTGATGCACGAGCAGCGTTCCAGAAAGGCGCGATTGATGCCTGGGCCATTTGGGATCCGTACTATGCTGCGGCACAACTGGAAGATAAAGCCAAGGTACTGACTACAGGTAAAGGCTTAAGCCCAAATTACACGTTCTATCTGGCTTCAAATAATTTGGTGAAGAATCATCCTCAGGCACTCAAAGGCATTATCCAGCAAGTGAACGTTGCAGATAAATGGGTACAACACAATAAAGCCGCTACCGCAAGCCTGTTTGCGAAAAGCACAGGTCTGAAACCGGTGGTCAGCCAGACTTTTATCCAGCGCCGTCCGAACCCGTCTGGTGCTGCTCTGCTCAACAAAAAAGTGATTGCCGATCAGCAAGAACTGGCCAACCGTTTTAGCGAACTCAAGATCATTCCAAAATCTATCAATATTCAGCAAGCCGTTTGGGCAGGCAAATAATCTAAGGATCAATGCAATGAAAATTTTCTGGTTTATTCCTACGCATGGTGACAGTCGTTATTTAGGCACAAGCAAAGGCGCCCGTCAGGTCGATCATGCTTATATGAAACAGATTGCGGTCGCGGTAGATAACCTGGGGTATGAAGGCGTACTGATTCCAACCGGCCGTTCATGTGAAGATCCATGGATTACCGCCGCCAGCCTGATCGATGCCACCAAAAACCTGAAATTCCTGGTGGCATTACGTCCAGGCGTGACCACGCCTGCACTGGCTGCGCGTATGGCAGCAACCTTTGACCGTTTGTCTGGCGGTCGCGTTCGGCTGAACCTGGTCACCGGTGGTGATGAGCAAGAGCTGAAAGGTGACGGCGTGTATGAAGATCACGCGACGCGCTATAAAACTGCAGCTGAATACACCACCATCTGGCGTGAAATTTTAAAACGTTCACATACTGGTGAAAGTTTCACTTTCCACGGTGAACATTTAAGTGTCGATGATGCAAAACTGCTTTATCCACCGGTACAGCAGCCTTATCCACCGCTTTGGTTTGGCGGTTCTTCCGATGCAGCCGTGGAATTGGCCACCGACCAGGTCGATACTTACCTGACTTGGGGTGAACCACCGGCAGCCGTGAAAGAAAAAATTGAAAATGTCAGAGCCAAAGCTGCGGCTAAAGGTCGTAGTTTAAGTTACGGTATCCGTTTACACGTGATTGTGCGTGAAACCAATGCACAGGCATGGGCTGCTGCTGAAGAGCTGATTCAATATGTGGATGATGCAACCATTGCGGCTGCACAACAAAAATTCAAGCAGATGGATTCCGTCGGTCAACGCCGTATGGCTGAACTGCACAATGGTGACCGTACTAAACTTGAAGTATCTCCAAACCTTTGGGCAGGCGTAGGCCTGGTTCGTGGCGGTGCAGGTACGGCACTGGTGGGTGACCCTAAAACTGTGGCTGCACGCATTCAGGAATATGCCGATTTAGGCATTGATACCTTCATTTTCTCAGGCTACCCGCATCTGGAAGAGTCCATCCGTTTTGCCGAACTGGTGTTCCCGTTGCTGCCTTTAGAAACCCGTAAAAAACTGGCTCAACCGAACTTGACTGGTCCTTTTGGCGAAATCGTGGCAAATAACTATGTCGCAGATGAGGCCAAGAAGGAAGTGAAACATCAGGAGCCGGCTTAATGAGCAAAAGCATTTCTACGGGAGCCTTGGCCAAACCCAAGGTTTCACGTGGAACACCATTGGGGCAGCGTTTGCTGCCCTGGCTGTTCCCGATTGCGCTGATTCTGGTCTGGCAAATTGCCTCCAGTACCGGGCTGTTAGAAAGCCACATTTTACCTGCACCGACGGCGGTCGTGGCTGCATTCTGGCAGCTGCTGGTCAGTGGTGAACTTTGGCAACACGTGAAGGTGAGTGCCGGACGAGCCCTGCTCGGTTTATTGGTTGGTGGCGGTTTAGGTTTACTGCTCGGCCTGCTGAATGGTTCTTCCAAGACGGCATCCACCCTGCTGGATACCACCTTACAGATGATCCGTAATATCCCGGCTTTGGCACTCATTCCTTTGGTGATTTTATGGTTCGGGATTGATGAATCTGCCAAGCTGTTTCTGGTTGCTGTCGGGGTATTCTTTCCGCTTTATATCAATACCTATCATGGCATTCGTTCAGTCGATCCGCAGCTGATCGAGATGGGCAAAAGTTACGGTTTAACGCGCTGGCAGTTGTATAAAGAAATTATTTTACCGGGTGCGATGCCTTCGATTCTGGTCGGTTTACGTTTTGCACTGGGTCTGGTCTGGGTGCTGCTGATTGTGGCCGAAACCATTTCTGCACAATCCGGGATTGGTTACATGACCATGAATGCACGTGAGTTTTTACAGACTGATGTGGTCCTGGTAGGAATTTTACTGTATGCCCTGCTGGGTAAACTGGCTGATGTACTGGCTGTCGCTTTAGAAAAATACCTGCTCCGTTGGCATGCTGGCTATCAAAAATAAGGAATAAGACATGACTGATTTAAGCATCGGGCGTCATGCATCTGAAGAACGCCCAATACCGCAACAACCTGACCCTACCGATATCAATCCTCATGCTGTAATCGGTGCAGAAATTCTGATTGAACAGCTGCACAAATTCTATGCTGAAGTCAAAGTTCTGGAAGATCTGGACCTGCACATTCAGCCAGGTGAATTCCTGGCCATTGTCGGACGCAGTGGCTGCGGTAAAAGTACCCTGCTGCGTCTGATTGCCGATCTGGAACAACCGAGCTATGGTGAAATCAAGTTTAAATCAGCGCGTCATATTCGCGAAGGCATTACCAGCGATGACATTCGGGTCATGTTCCAGGACCCGCGACTGTTGCCATGGCGGAGTATTGAGCAGAATGTACAGCTGGGTTTACCTAAACACCAGCAAGACAATGCTTCTGCCCTGCTAGAAAAAGTCGGCTTGAAAGACAAAGCGGGCTTGTGGCCATCGCAGCTTTCAGGGGGACAGCGTCAGCGTACGGCACTGGCCCGGGCCTTATCGCATAAACCCCGTATCTTGCTGCTGGATGAGCCCTTAGGAGCACTGGATGCACTCACCCGTCTGGACATGCAGAACCTGATTGAAAAACTCTGGACCGAACAGGGTTTTACCGCAATTCTGGTAACCCATGATGTCAGCGAAGCCGTGCAGCTGGCCGACCGGATTATCCTGTTAGATAAGGGTCATATTGCCCAGCAGTTTAAAGTGGATTTGCCTCGACCACGACAAAAAGATTACGCGTTTAGTGAACTCGAGCAACAAGTATTAAATGCCGTACTGGCGACCTGATTTTTATTTTTGAAACAGGATTTAAAATAAGCGCTTATCAATCCGGAGTTGATTGGCGCTGATCTCAAGATGATGTAAAGGCAAGATAAATAGATTCTTTAATTTTATTTAATGATGGCTCTTCTCCCCAAATAATGCACCACCTACCGGGCCTCAATATTTTAATTTGTAATCTGACTGAAATACTAGAGAATATGCATCGCATACTAAACAGCCATCTTTCTACCTCAATTTTTTACTTTTTTGAATTTATCGTAATTTCATAGCTCATCTACAAAATAAATCATCATTATTCATAAAATTAAAACTTTTGCTTATGCACAAATCTGACGATTTGCCGTACAATTTATGTTTCCCCTTTAATTTTTTAAATTTGCCAATGGAACAAAAAAAGAGTACACAAAAAAGACATCAATTGCTGAATGCTGCACTCGATGTATTTTCCCTTTACGGTTTTAATGGGGCAAGCTTAGACGAGATTGCTCAAATTGCTGAAATGCATAAATCAAATATTTTCTATTATTATGAAAATAAAGAAGCGTTATATGTAGAAGTGCTCACTACCGTTCTACAGAAATGGCTTGCGCCACTGCAAATGCTGGAATCAGAGCTAGAGCCTGAAGAAGCCATCACCAATTATTTATTGCAAAAAATTGAAGTATCGCGTACTCAACCGAAAGCATCCCGTCTGTTTGCATTGGAAGTGATTCAAGGTGCTCCGCATATTTTGCCAATTCTAAAAGGTCCTTTAAAGAAACTGTTCAAGCGCAAGGCTAAAGTGATTAGCACATGGCAAGAACAGGGGAAAATTGCCAAGGAAATTGACCCTGAACTGCTGATTTTGAATATTTGGGCATTAACCCAAAACTATGCAGATTTTGCTGTGCAGATGGAAATGGTCACCGGCAAAACCTTACGCAATCGCAGTATGCAACAACGTTGTATTCACCATACGGTACACATGATGTTATATGGCGTCATTCCCCGTCCATAACTCTTAAATTATCGTCAACGATAGTTTTGGCATACGACCATAGTTTTCTATGGTCGCCGAATTGCCACTTTCACTGTTCTTCTTTTATCGTTTGATATAATTTTGATAGCTTTTGCGCACCCAACAATAAATTTTCTTCCCAATCCAGATGCGCAGTTTCATTCGCCCCATCGGTAATATATTTCACTGAAACAAATCTTACCCCCAGTTTTTTACACACTTTGGCCATGGCATAGCCTTCCATATCGACCAGATGGCATGGCACTTTAGGCAGGCCTGTTTCAAAGCTGTCCCCCGTTCCACAGATGCCTTGAGGCAAATGCTGAAAATAGGACTGCAAATGAATTTCTGCCGGATGGTCCTCATCCATAGGGGTCACCCCGACTGCAAAACCGAGCGGAGAGACATCCATATCCCGTTGCACAAAGGTTGTGACTTCCACCAGTTCATGTGCATTAAAATGTGAACTTCCCGCCGTGCCCAAATTCAGTAAGGTCTTGCAACCGGTCTTGTGAATCACCTCAAAGGCTTTAAAGGCCGCATTGACTTTGCCAATACCGCTGTAATGGACTTCGATGCCTGCCTGCTCAAACAGACCTTTAGATTCACTGGGCAAGGCCATAATTAAAGCCAGATCAGACATAGCAAAACCTTCGTAACGTGCAAATTTAAAGTTGTGCACATTAGAAAAGAATTACCCAGCAAGTGCAAATTTAAAATCGTGAGCATGCTAGCGTGCAAAATTTTAATAGCCCGCATTCACTTGAATATTTGAATTTATTTTTCTTGGCATCACCAAGTTTAAAACCATTCCATGCCAGGAATCTGCTGTATGCGTTTTTTTTACATCCTATTTTTGCAAGAAATTTAATATTTTTTTGTATGAAAACACAACAACAAGACGAAAGCGTAAGATTATGGCAATATATAGCCCTGATAATTTTTCACTTATTGATTCGCCCATGAAGCTGCTCCGCCTGAATGCTTTAGCGCCCAATTTTCAATTGCCAAAAACGGCCGTAACCATTGGTAATTTTGACGGTGTACATTTAGGCCATCAGGCGATGATTAGCCAGTTAAAACAGCTGGCAGCCGCAGAAAATCTAAAAACCCTGGTGATGATTTTCGAGCCGCAACCTCTGGAATTTTTTAAGGGTTATGACGCTCCTCCACGCATCACCTCACTGCGTGAAAAAGTGGAATATCTGACCGAACTGGGCGTGGACTACATTGCCGTTGCAAAATTTGATAACCATTTCCGCAGTCTCAATGCTGAAAGCTTTGCTGAACTGTTAAAACTCAAACTGAATGCCCACAGCCTCGTATTGGGCGATGACTTCCACTTTGGCAAAAACCGTCAGGGCAATAGTGAGTTTTTAAGAGCCTATGGTTTTCAGGTCACCAACTTAACCACGGTTGCACTGGACGGTGAACGCGTCAGTTCGACCCGTATTCGCCAGACCCTGCAAGCAGGCGATTTAGCCCTTGCTGCCAAATTACTCGGCCGTCCCTATAGCATCACCGGTCGGGTACAATACGGTGACCAGATTGGACGAACCCTTGATTTTCCCACCATTAATGTCGCGCTAAACCGTCATAAACCGTGCTTAAAAGGCATTTACGGCGTAGAAGTGGTCTGTGAAACCTCATCGTTAAAAGATAAAGTGAAAGCCGACAATCCTGAAAAATCAGGCATTGCAGGCTATGAACCTACTGCCCTGTTCGGTGCTGGACATGTCGGCACACGACCGGCCATCAAACAAGTCCATCCGGAATGGCGATTAGAAGTACATTTTCCTGATGTTTCTGCTAATCTGTATGGCCTGTTAATGCGGGTGACATTCTTGCACTATTTACATGGCGAAAAGGACTACCCTTCGCTTGAAGCATTAAAAGCCGGAATTGATGATGATGTTGAGAAACTGCTTGAGTTTCGACAAAACACGCCCCATTTTCCCTTTTAAATCCCAGATTTTTTATTGTAAAACGCGTCAGCCCAAGGCTGATTAAATTGGAAGACAACTTGCATGAGCGATAAGCAAACTCCTGAAAATGCAGTGGATTATAAAGCCACGCTAAACCTCCCAGGTACTGAATTTGCAATGAAAGCAAATCTGGCAGTACGTGAAGCAAAATGGTTAGAAGAGTGGTATGCCGACAACATTTATCAGCAGATTCGTGCATCGCGTATTGGCAAGAAAAAATATGTGCTTCATGACGGCCCTCCGTACGCCAACGGTCAAATCCATTTAGGTCACGCAGTCAACAAGGTTTTAAAAGACATCATCATCAAAAGCCGCGTGATGGATGGCTATGATGCTCCTTATGTGCCGGGTTGGGACTGTCACGGTCTGCCAATCGAACTGAAAGTTGAAGAAAAAGTCGGCAAGGTCGGCGTGAAAGTCGATGCCGCAACTTTCCGCAAGCACTGCCGTGAATATGCCTACACCCAGGTTGAATTACAGAAAAAAGACTTCGTGCGTATGGGCGTGTTCGGTGACTGGGACAATCCATACCTCACCATGAACTTCAAGCAAGAAGCCGACATCGTGCGTTCATTAGGTGCCATTGCCAAAGCAGGTCATATCGAACCGGGTTTAAAACCGGTGAACTGGTGTCTGGACTGTGGTTCGGCATTGGCAGAAGCTGAAGTTGAATATGAAGATAAAAAGTCGGATGCGATTGATGTCGGTTTCAGCGTGCTTGACTTGGCAGACCTGTCTGCACGTTTAGGCGTTCAAGTGACTGACCGCACTGACATCGTGATCTGGACCACAACACCTTGGACATTGCCTGCCAACCAGGCGGTTGCCCTGCATGCTGAAATTGAATATCAATTGGTCAAAGCACGTGGTGAAGACAAACAACCTCAAAACTTTATCTTGGCGAAAGATCTGGTTGAATCTGCTACTGAACGTTATGACTTTACAACCGTTGAAGTGATTGCCGATTTTGCAGGTAGTAAACTTGAGAATCTGGTCCTACAACATCCGTTAATTAATGATCGCCAAGTACCGGTGATTTTGGGTGAACACGTCATTGCAACTAGCGGTACCGGTGCAGTACATACGGCGCCTGGCCACGGTGTGGACGACTATAAAGTTGGCTTGCAATATAACCTGAAAGTTGACAATCCAGTCGGTGGTAATGGTGTTTACCTGCCAACTTCCCCTATTTTTGCCGGCGAACACATTTATAAAGCCAATCCCAAAATCATTGAAGCATTAAGTGAAGCGGGCAAACTTTGGGCACATCACCCAATCAAGCACAGCTACCCGCACTGCTGGCGCCATAAAACCCCGATTATCTTCCGTGCAACACCGCAATGGTTCATCAGCATGGATGCCAAAGGTTTACGCCAAGGCGCATTGAACGCGATTGAAAATGAAATCAGCTTCGTGCCGGATTGGGGTAAAAACCGTATTCAGGCGATGATTGAAGGCCGTCCGGACTGGTGTATCTCACGTCAACGTACCTGGGGCGTGCCAATTCCATTCTTTGTACACAAAGACACCAACGAATTGCATCCACGTACACCTGAACTGATTGAAGAAGTTGCAAAACTGATCGAACAGGAAGGCATTGATGGCTGGTACAACCGCGATGCTGCTGACTTTATTGGTATAGATGCAGAACACTACAATGCGGTACGCGATACGCTGGACGTGTGGTTCGACTCGGGTACAACCCACTACGCCGTACTTCGTGAACGTGAAGAACTGCAAGACCCTGCGGATTTGTACCTGGAAGGTTCAGACCAGCACCGTGGCTGGTTCCAGTCTTCATTGCTGACTTCAATTGCGATTAACGAACGCGCACCGTACAAAGGCTTGTTGACACACGGCTTCGTGGTCGATGAAAAAGGCCGCAAGATGTCGAAGTCGTTGGGTAACATCATCACCCCACAAGACATCATTAAAGACATGGGTGCAGACGGCTTACGCTTCTGGATCGCATCTGCGGATTACCGTTATGAAATGACGGCTGGTAAGGAAATCTTTAGCCGTGCTTCGGACGGTTACCGCCGTATCCGTAATACCTTGCGTTTCTTGCTGGCAAACCTGAACGGCTTCCAGCCTGCAACCGATGCTTTGCAAGTCGATCAATTGATTGCCTTGGATCAATACATCCTGCAACGCGCAAGCGACGTACAAAAAACCATTCAGCAAGCTTATGAAGATATGAACTTCCATATCGTCACGAACGCGCTGACCAACTTCTGTATTAACGACCTGGGTGGTTTCTATCTCGACATCATCAAAGACCGTCAATACACCACCAAGGCAGATTCACAGGCACGTCATTCTGCCCAAACTGCGCTGTATCACCTGGTCCAGGCCTTTGTACGCTGGATGGCGCCAATCTTGAGCTTTACCGCACAAGAAGCTTGGCCTTTAATTCCAGGTCAAAGCGAGAAATACGTATTCACCGCGGAATGGTATGACATTCCGGTGGCTTCAACTGCGAACCTGGTTTCAGAAGCCGACTGGCAGACTTTAATTAGCGTTAAGTCTGCGGTGAACAAGCAAATTGAAGCAGCGCGTAATGCCAAACTGATTGGTTCTAACCTGTCTGCCAAAGTTGAACTGTGGGCCAATGCCGAATTGAAAGCGGTACTGGATCAGTTAAACGATGAACTTCGTTTTGTCCTGATTACTTCACAAGTGGCAGTAAATGCCTTTGATGAAGCACAAGGCGAAGCAAGCGATCTGGAAGGTTTACGTGTGAAAGTTTCAGCGGCCGATGGTGAAAAATGTGCACGCTGCTGGCATGTCCTGCCTGATGTGAATACACATCATGAACATCCAGGTCTTTGTTCTCGTTGTATTATTAACCTTCCTACAGGTCAAGGCGAAGAGAGAAAGTATGCCTAATCCGCAAAACAAAAAGGGCTTATTTCAGTTCTACCCGCACAATCTTGTGTGGGTCGGATTATCCATTGTGGCGATTATTCTGGATCAATGGACCAAATGGTTTGCAACGACCCATCTGAACTATGCAGATCCGGTCCCTGTACTGCCCTTTTTAAACTGGACATTGCTACATAACTATGGCGCAGCCTTTAGTTTCTTGTCCGATGCCGGTGGATGGCAACGTTATTTCTTTACTTCACTGGCAGCATTAGTGTCTGTGATTTTTGTATTTTGGCTGATGCGGATGCCGAAAAAAATCGTGATTTTACCTATGGCGATTGCCCTGATTTTAGGTGGCGCCATCGGTAACCTGATTGACCGGGTCACCTTGGGTTATGTGGTCGATTTTATTCACGTTTACTACAACAACAGCCACTTTCCTGCTTTTAATATTGCCGATAGTGCCATTACCGTGGGAACTATCTTGCTCCTGATCGATACGTTTTTCCTGGAAAAACACCGTATTCAACGTGCGGAAGCGCAACAAAATGACTGAAATTATTAATCCTAATGAAGAAACCCGAATTGCAGCAGGCTCTAAAGTTGAGCTGCATTTTTCGGTCGCTATTGAAAATGGCGTGGAAATTGACAACACCCGCAGCCGTGAAACGCCTGTCAGCCTGGTAATGGGTGATGGCAGTTTGTTGCCGGGCTTCGAAAAAGCCCTGTTTGGTCTACGTGCCGGGGACCGTCGTACCGTGAGCCTTCCTCCTGAAGAGGCTTTTGGTCCATGGAATCCTGAAAACGTACAAAAGTTTGACACGGTTAAATTCGAACAGACACCTGTTGTGGGTCATATGATTGAGTTTGAAGATAAAGCCAAGCAAAGCCTGTTTGGTGTGGTGAAATCGGTCGGTGAAGACATTACCGAAATTGACTTTAACCACCCGCTTGCCGGTAAGGATATTACTTTTGAAGTGGAAATCTTTAAAGTAACGCCTGCGGGTCAGCAAGGCATTAAAATTATGTAAGGTTTCAGCCCTATACCTTTCAAAGCTCCTTCGGGAGCTTTTTATTTTCTGTTTTTATCACAGGCTAGAAGATACAAATCCCTAATATTCAATAAATAACATTCATAATAAGTTAAAGACGAAAATTCAAAAAACTAGGGATCATACATGAAAATATATATTGTCGTGGGTAGCGTGCGTGAAGGGCGGACCGCCATTAAAGTGGCACGCTGGGTAAAGCGCAGTATAGATCAGGCCAATTTTAGTACCGTTCAGGCCGAACTGGTCGATTTAAAAGAATGGAATCTGCCGATTTTTGCCGGCAGCCATCCGCCCATAACAGGCATTTATGATCAACCCAAACAACAAGACTGGGCAGATAAAGTGGCTTCGGGCGATGCCTTTATTTTTATCAGTCCTGAATATAATCATGGCTACAGTCCGGCGCTTAAAAATGCACTCGATTACGTCGGTAAAGAATGGCAAGGCAAACCGGCTGCCTATATTGGCTACGGTGCAACCAATGGTTCCCGTTCCATAGACCAGATTCGCCAGGTCGGCACACAACTCGGTTTAATCGACAGTAATGCGGTCATTGAAATTCGCGATATTTTTTCACGTAATAAAACCGAAGAATTTGAACCGAATGAGTTTGACCAGAAAACCTTAAAGGACGTGCTGAATAAACTGATTCGATACGTAAGTTCTTGATGTTTTCGAAAACGTTGTACGTTTAAGCTTACAAGATTTGAAGAATATATCTCCTTTTCACACATTATTTTTCACGATATATTTAACTCATACCGAGACAGGAAGTCTCTAAGCTTAAAACTAAAAAGATAAGCGAAAATAACAGCAGGATGCTGCAAGGTACGACAGGAGTTATACCTTAGAATGAATATGAAAAACCCCGACAGGATGTCGGGGTTTTTTCTTTATACATGATTGTGATCTGACTGACCATTTATCGAAAACTTGAACCCAAACGATCAAAATTTACATGAGATGCAAATTTCAAACTCTATAATTACACCCATGCAAAAATGAGGAATCAAAGGAATAATCCTCAGAATTATTTCAGCCGTCCTGAACAAAACAATAAAAATGCTTGAGAGAAAAGAGATGCAATTAGAACATCGCTTGCTGAACAATTACGCTAAATTGTTTATTACCCCTGAAAACGGCAATACAGCGCTTGACCTGGCCCAATATATTGAACGGAATCTTGAACAGCTGATGCACCAGTTGCATCAATACGGCATTTTGATTTTCCGTGGATTTAACATCCAACATACCGACGAATTTCATCACCTGATTGAACAGCAATTTAAATTCCAGCCCTGGAATGCTTTTAACCCCAATATACCGAGTTGAGTCGCCTCCTGGATGCGTAAATACAGTGAAAGCATTTTAGGTGCGGGCGATTATCGGCGTTATATCGACCGTAATACCGTTCAGCTCGGGCCTATAGAAAATTCCATATAGGGTGGTCCGCATGTTGAAGGTGGCGTTCGTTCGGAACGCTCACGCTATATTGCCTTATATTGTCAGGAACCTTCTACTTATCTGGCAGAAACAGGCTTTAACAATCTGGAACAGATTTGGGAAAACTTTCCCGAAACAGTGAAACAAAAATACCTGGGAACCTGGAATCATTTTTCTTATGTTTCATCACGCAAGGTCAATTTTATTGACCGGATCTTGCTGAAAAAAGTCCGTCCAACCTTGGGCATTTGCCAACAATACCAATCCGTTTGCCTATCAGGCGGCACAAAACTGCTTTGAAAATCGCGGTGATATTCAGCTGGATTCAACCGCTGATGGCATGCAGCTGACCTGGGAAATTTTTAACCAGCAAGGTGAGCAAGTGGAATGGAACGATCAAGACAAGCAGGCCTTTTTTGATGCCATGTACCGGGATGCCCTGTTACTACAATGGCAGAAAGGTGATGTAGCCATTGTGGATAATATCAAGATCGCCCATTGGCGCATGAATGGCGAACAAGGCAACCGTAACCTAATCCAGATACAGGCCAATGCATTTAATGCAGATGAGCACTACGCCGCCTGATTCCAGGCAATCCTGAATATCCATTATTTCCAAAGTCCCACCCGGGGCTTTTCAATTGTATAAGCCGTATTATTTCGCAGTCATTTTCAGCAATCTGGCATTTTGGCCATCTTCCAGCACCCAAATAGAGCCATCCGGGGCTTCCAGCACATCACGGATACGTTGCTTCATATCTACGCGCTGTACTTCAGTCACAGGTTTCATCGCTGTATCCACCACCACAATGGATTTGGAAGATAGACCGCTAATCAGGGCCTTATCTTTCCATGCAGGAAATTGGGAACCCTGATAAAAAATCAGGCTGGATGGAGAGATGACGGGTGTCCAGCTGATTTCAGGTGCTTTAAATTCAGGGCGGGTATGATGGTCAGGAATATCTCGGCCATCATAATGATCGCCATTTGAAACCAGCGGATAACCGTAATTTTCACCTTTTACAATCAGGTTCAGTTCATCGCCACCTTTGGGACCCATTTCGACCACCCAAAGTTTGCCTTGTGCATCAAATGCAATGCCTAATGGATTACGATGCCCCAACGACCAGACCTGTTTTGCAATTTCGCCCTGACGGCTAAACGGATTACCTGCAGCAGGCGTTCCATCTTCATTAAGACGCAATATTTTGCCTAAATTGGATTGCATATTTTGCGCCGGATCAAACTTCTGGCGTTCACCCGAGCTAATCCATAACTTTCCATCCTGACCAAACAGGAGCCGATGGGCATAATGTCCCTGCCCTTGTACTTTAGGTACCTGTTTCCATATGGTTTTTAAATTTTTAACTTGCGGTTGCTGAACATTAGATAAATCTAATTCACCCCGGGCAACCACAGCCCCGTAGCCGCCTTGTCCTGCTTCAGCATAACTAAAGTAAATGATATGGTTCTGTTCAAATTGTGGATGCAAAGCAATATCGCCCAAGCCGCCTTGCCCACCATAAGCCACTTTAGGTATGCCTTTGACTTCAACTTTTTGTCTGGTTTTGGGGTCAAATAACTGTAACTTTCCCTTTCTTTCAGTGACCAGTAAACGGCCATCCTTCAGCCCTGCGATGGCCCAGGGTTCATTAAATTCTACGATGCGCGTCAGTTTATACGTTTGATTGACTGAACCTGAAGAAGGTTTGGAAGATGCAGTTTCTGCGGCTGACTTGGCTGCCGGATTGACAGCGTCAGTTTGTGCATTGCATGCGGTTAAACCTGATGTACTGATCAATATGATGGTGCTCAGCATACGCTGTCGGAATATTTTCATTCTGATTATCCTCTGCCATTCAAAGAGCTCACCCGGTTTATTTTAAGTACAATATTGAAAATCACTATTTTTTATTGGTAACAAACTTTCATTTGGTCTGGTGGGTTATGTAAGACATAGCGTACACAAAATGGTTCTATTGGCCTCTATCTCCTTCAAGATAAATTTCTTATTCTGAACTCATCAGGAGACAGGAAGTTTCCCAAACAGAAAACAACAATAATAATGTTTGAGCATCAGGACGTGAGGTACGACAGGAGTCATACCTAGGCAACCCATATAAAGAAGCCCTATCAGGATGATGGGGCTTCTTTTTTATCAGGATAATCCTTTTAAGCTTTTAAGGTAAGCTACGACTTCTTTATTGCCTGCCATTTCAGCAAGCTCCAAAGCGGTATAGGTACTGCGATGATCCACATCTGCGCCTTTACTGATCAATAGTTTAACGACTTCTAAGTGATCATTTTCAGCTGCTGCATGTAAGGCGCTATAGCCTTCTTCATCGGCAGAGTTGACATCCAGACCTTCCTGTAAGGCCTGTTCAACCTGGTCGATGTCGCCTAGCGATGCCCAGTACACCAGTTCAGGAAGATGCAGTTCATCGTCATCTTCAGGGATGGGGGAGAATGAGTTGAGTTTCATAAATAAAAGCCTAAATATATTTGTTTAACTTATTTGAACTTATTCACTACATGATTTCAATTCAGTTTTTATAAAGGTCACAATATGAAGTGCCATAACCTGAGTACAATTTAAAATTTCTAAAATAACAGTATGATCAAATTTATTAACATCATAACGATCCTCAACCTTAGGAAATTTTTCTATTACTTTCCTTAAACTATTTAATTTTTTGTAATCAGTTATTTTAATAACCTGATCAAAAGCACTTGCCAACTTATGGTTGAATTTTGTTCTCATTTCGTCATCATTTAACCGTAGTTTGAAAAAAATTAAAGCTTTCAGAAAGTTCTCGAATGAGTTTCTAAAATTTAATGCTGCTCGGCTTATACCATAACCGCTTAATAAAATTTCAATTCCTGCTCTTAATTCATCATTAGCTGAACCAAGCCATTTTTTTAATCCTTCATTATCTTCAATCAAACTTAAAACTTCCTCAAAAGTCAAAACATAATTAAGGCTTAAAATAAAATGTTGCTGAAATTTTTGATAAGATTTTTTTGATTGCACTAGCTGATTCTTTATAGCCTCAGGTATTTCTAAATATTGTTCTATATCGTTTAAAAGAGGTGTACCAGCTATAAAGGGAATTTTTAATAACCAAAATTCACCATCGTAATAAAAAGGAAATCTATTTTTAATGATAAAATTCTGACTTCCTGGTTTTGTTACTTTCTCAAACCACTCATAGACATATCTTGCCTCTACAGAATTAAAATCTGTATCAACTATCTCCAAACACATACGTCTATAGGCTTCAGATGCTCTAGTACGATGAGGAATTCCTCTTTTAATAAATTCATCGTTTAAGTTATTTAGCCATTCCTCAGAAATCATTTTATACTCTGGTTATTTAATTATTTTAAAGATTTTAGAGCTATTAAAAAATAAAAAAAGCCCCCTTTCGGAGGCTTCTTTTTTAAACTTAACTTTTAAGCTTTAGACACCGCCGGTTCAACTGAACCAATCTTTTCAGACTCATCGTCATGCATAATCAATGCAACTGCAATCGCAGTAATTAGCACCGGTAAGCCGACTGCAATGAAGTTGAAATGTGCAGGTAGGTTCATGCCCAGTAAGCCGCCAATCAGGATCGGCCCTACAATCGCGCCCATACGACCAATCGCAGACGACCAGCCAATACCCGTTGAACGTACTGCAAGTGGGTAGAACTGCGCAACATAGCTATATAGCAACATTTGCGAACCAATTGATGCTGCACCCGCCAGGAACACCAAGATGTAAAGTAAGAACTGGTTAGACGCAAAGCCCATTGAGCTCATCACAACCGCGCCCATCATACCCAGAACCATCAATACCGGTTTCAAGTGGAAACGGTCAGCCAGAATACCACCGCCCACAATACCGACAACCGCACCCACGTTCATGACCATCATAAACATCAGGCTGTTATCCATCGAGTAACCAGCCGCCATCATCAGCTTCGGTAACCAGCTGCTCAAGGCATACATGGTCAGCAAGCAGGTGAAGAATGCAACCCAGAACAATAAGGTATTGGTTGCACGGCCACGACGGAACAAGCTCACTACGTTTGCCGCTTCAGGTACATTTTCCTGTGGCAAAGTAAATGTGGTCTGGTCCGTAACCTTGGTATTTGGAGACAGGCGATGCACAATACGACGTGCTTCAGCCTGCTTGTTTTGCTTTACCATAAACGATAAAGATTCAGGCAAGAATTTCCAGATTACAGGCAGTAAAAATAAAGGAATACCGGCAATAAAGAACATGATTTGCCAACCAAAATCAGGCGTAAACCATGAACCTAATAATGCCGCCATCACACCACCAACCGCATAACCGCTAAACATGGTGGTCACAAGTGTGCTGCGCATTTTTTGTGGGGCATATTCAGAAGTCAGCGCCACCAGGTTTGGCATCACACCGCCAATACCCAGACCAGCCAGGAAGCGTAAAATACCAAATTCAGTTGGGTTAGAAGCAAAACCACCAGCAAAGGTTAAACCGCTAAATAAAACAATACAGATCATGATTACTTTTTTACGACCAATCTTGTCCGCCAAGGAACCGAAGATCATCGCACCAAACATCATGCCTGCAAGAGCTGTACTGGCAAGCATTCCAGCTTGAACGGCACTTAAGCCCCAGTCCTTCATTAATAGTGGTAAAGTTACACCATTAATTGCCAAATCATAACCATCAAATAAAATTACCAGTAAACACCAAGCAACTACATTGAAGTGAAAAGGCGTAAATTTCGCATTGTCGACTACAGAATTTATATCTACAGTTTCCATTGTCATCGTTCTCATCTCCCATGAGTACTTGTCCGTAACATCCTTTAAATATTCGGCTGAATATTTAATTCGACGCAATATACGCAAGCCGGATTTAACGCACAATAAGACTAATTGATATTCTTCTATGAGCACTGGAATAACATTTATTTGATTGATATATCACATTATTATTAGATTAATTTATGATCATTTTTATAAGTAAATTGGGCTATTCAGGCCTTTTAGATCGATTATCTTTTTTGATGGGTTTGATTTTGTACAAAAGATATGCAAAAGCCCCTTAATTCAAAGGGGCTTTTTTAACTGGATGGACCAATGACGGCAGTTTAAATTTTGGCTGTTTTCAATTGTTTCACTACAACGCGAACAGGTTTTGGTTGACGAATCATTGAAATAGCGATCATGCCGATAATGCCTGGAATTGCAACCGCGATAAAGTTCCATTTATGTGGTAATTCCATACCAAGCAGCATACCAATCACGATTGGACCAACAATTGCACCGGTACGTCCCACAGCAGAAGCCCAACCAATACCAGTAGAACGTACTGCAACAGGATAGTATTGAGCAACAAAGCTATATAACAAGATACTTGTACCAATCGATGATGCACCTGCCAAGCTGACAAGTAAGTAAATAACAGGCTGTGGAGAATTAAAGCCTAAACCAACCAAAGACAGTACACCGACAATTAACATGCCAATAAGAACAGGTTTAAAGTCAAAACGGTCTGCTAAAATACCACCACCAATCGTTCCGATCACTGCACCAATATTCAGTGCTAATAAGAACATTAAACTGCTGCCTAAAGAATAACCTGCAGCCATCATCAGTTTTGGTAACCAACTTCCAAGTGCGTAAAGCATAAGTAAGCACATGAAGAAAGCAACCCAAAATAAGAATGTTCCTGTTGCACGATTTTCTGAAAATAAAGCTTTTACAGATGCACTGTGTGTCTGATCGCCTGTTGCTAGAACGAGTTCAGTATCTGCTCGTACGTCTGCAGTTGGCTCAACTCGTTTGATAAAACGACGTGCTTCATTCATTTTTTGTTCTTTAACCAGGAAAGTTAAAGACTCAGGTAAGAATTTCCAAAAAAGTGGCACAAAAAGTAATGGAATACCTGCAATGAAGAACATAATTTTCCAGCCAAAGCTTGGTGCAAACCAGGAACCACATAATGCAGCCATAATACCGCCTACGGCATAACCACTAAACATTGTGGTTACAAGTGTACTTTTTAAACGTTTAGGCGCATATTCAGATGTTAAAGCAACGAGATTCGGTAATACGCCACCAATCCCTAAACCTGCAATAAAACGTAAAATACCAAACTCTGTTGGATTCGTTGCAAATCCACCTAAAAATGTAAAACCACTAAATAAAGAGACGCAAATTAAAATAACTTTTTTACGACCAATTTTGTCTGCAAGCATACCAAACAGCATTGCTCCAAACATCATGCCAGCGAGTGCTGTACTTGCCAGCATACCGGCTTGAACAGCACTCATGCCCCACTCCTGCATCAGCAGAGGCAGAACCACACCATTGATCGCTAAATCATATCCGTCAAATAGAACAATGAATAAACACCATAATACAATGCTCAAGTGAAATTTAGTGAATTTTGCCTGATCAATCACATCATTCACACTAACCGTGTTTGCTGCCATTTTTTTCTCACCTCCAATTGTGAGTTTTAATTAATTGTTATTACTACGACACAGCACATGATCTGTAATCTTTTTATTATTTTCGATGATTTATAGCAGTATGCTTTCGTAACAGACTCAGTTGAACACAGCCATTTTCGAGTAAACACTCTACTAAAGTATTAAAAATGACCAGAATTCTAGACCCTTGAGTTTAGTTTTTAACCATTTTTAAATTGACAATGCTGAATTGGGGGCCAGGAAAGTAAAATTGAATTGTTCTTTTTAAATCATTCTTCTTTTTAATAAAACTCCACGCATAAAAAAAGCCCCCTCATTAGAGGGGGCTTTTTAGAATAATGAGCTGGCGATGACTTACTCTCACATGGGTAATCCCACACTACCATCAGCGCTAAGAGGTTTCACTTCTGAGTTCGGGAAGGGATCAGGTG